>NZ_BAAAHE010000024.1 GCF_039525035.1 Sporichthya brevicatena | reverse complement strand
CCGGGATCCTGTTGGCCTCAACCCTGATCTGGATCAAGACCGACTTGATCAACACGCCCTAGCGCCCGGAGGACATGGCGTTCGAGGAACGGCGCCAGGCTGCGGGAGTAGGTCGCGGTGAGGTGGGAGCCGTCCATGTACACCAGTGCGCCGCCGACAACCGAATCGCACCGGTCGCGCTGGCAGATGAAGTCGTTCATGTCCACGTAGGTCGCCGCGGGGTGGTCAAGTTTGCGCACTGCCTTGACCAGCGGATCCGGCTTCAGCCAATGCGTGCGGAGAGCGGCGCACCGGTCGACGTTGGGCCACTGCGTCGCCACGCAGTCGGGGGCCACGACCTTCGTGAGGTACGGGACGGGGGTGTCGCGGATGACCAGGACCTTCTTGCCCGCATCGATCCACCGCCGAAGGGTGGACTCGTAGCCAACCTGAAACGTGGTCAGGGGATCTCCGCCATTCTTCGGCTTCCCATCCGTGCGCGACGAATAGATGACGAGATCGAATGAACGCTTCTCCACCTGATCGGTGGCCCACGCGCTCCAGGCTCGGCAATTCTCCGTTAGCCGGTCGGACTCCAGCTGCAATGGCACCGCGTTCGGGAAGCACCGGCCGGCGAGAAATGTCTCGATGGCGACGCTGCGCCCCTCGAACATTCGCTGCAGCGCGGGAAGCCAGTGCTCGGCGTGCGAATTGCCGATCAGGGCGATACGAACCCTCGCCTCGGGGTCACCGTAGACACACGACTTCAATCGTGTGAAAGGGGGATCGTTGCGGCAGTCCTCCTGCGCTGTGTCCGGAGCGTCCCTGCTTGCCAGCGCGGGTCGCGGCAGCACCTCGGAGAAGGTCCGGGAGCTGCATCGGGCGCCCGACGACTCCATGGAAGCCGCGGCGAAGCAGGGGTCGTTCGACCGTGCCAGGATCTCCTGCGCGTCCGAACGGATGCGACGATCGACCTCGCCCACCTGGAAGAGCCCGGCCGCCACGACCGCGCTCATGCCGAGCGCGGCAAGAGCGGTCGGCGTCAGCACCGGTCGGGTCCAGGTCCGGGTCCTCGCCGGATCCTCGACGTATCGCTTAGTGAGGGCGGCCAGCGCCACGGTAAGGCCGAGGATCCCGACCTTGTGGTCGAACGTCAGTTCGGTGCCGATGGCCCAGGGGGTGACGACGATCAGGGGCCAGTGCCAGAGGTAGACCGAGTAAGAGATATCGCCCAGGTACTGGGCCGGGCGCCATCCGAGCACGCGGTTGGTGCCTCGGCCCTGCGGCACGTCGGCGGCGATGACGAGGGCGGCGCCCACCACCGGCAGCAGGGCCGTGTACCCAGGGAACGCGGTCGCGCTGCTGTATCTGTAGCTCGCCACGCAAATTGCGATCAGGCCGATCGACGCGACCGTCGTCCGGGACCAGGTTCGGCTCGGACGTCGAACCCGGGCGGTCCGAGCGCGTGCCGCGACGAGCGCGGCGAGCAGGCCGCCGAGCGCCAGTTCCCACACGCGGGTGGTCGTCACGAAGTACGCGGCGGCGGGATTGCGGGCGGTCTCCGCGATCGACCAAACCAGCGACGCCCCGAGAACACTGGCCATGCCGACGAAGGCCCAGCCGTGGGCCCGCCGGGCGGCGCCCCGCGCGAGCAAGGCGCACGCCAGGAAGAGGATCGGCCAGAACAGGTAGAACTGTTCTTCGACGGACAATGACCAGTAGTGCTGTAGCGCGCCAGGCTCCTGGTCGGCCGCCATGTAGTCCACGGACGAATCCGCCAGGCGCCAGTTCTGGAAGTAGAGGGCCGATGCGGTCGCGTCTCGCGCAGTCCGTTCCCACTCCGTCTCCGGCGCGAATCCGCGGACCGCCACGAAGGTGACAGCGATGACCAGGAGCGCGGCAGGCAACAGGCGCTTGATGCGGCGCACCCAGAAGTGCGTGAGGTCCTCCAGGCTCTCCGGCCACCGGCGCAGGAGGTGCGTGGTGATCAGAAAGCCTGAGATGACGAGGAAGACGTCTACGCCGACGAATCCGCCGGGAAGCGCGTCGGGCCAGAGGTGATAAGCCACGACGGAACCGACCGCCAGCGCACGCAGCCCTTGAATGTCGGCGCGAGGCGCCGATTCGGCAGGCTTCGGCGCCGACCGCGCGGGTGCCCGCACGGGCCTCGACTCGTGCACGTAAGAGCCGTGCCCGGTTACGGCGAGGCCAATCCTTGTCGAGAACGTACCCAACTCGCAGTGACCCGCCGCGCGATCGATCACCAGCCCCGGGAACGCCACTCCGCGAGGTTGGGGCGTTCGTGGCCGAGGGTGGTGTCGGCGCCGTGGCCGGGGTAGACCCAGGTCTCGTCGGGGAGACGGGCGAAAAGCTTGGACTCGACGTCGTCGATCAGCTTCGCGAAGTTGTCCTTGTCCCCGAAGGTGTTGCCGACGCCGCCGGGGAACAGGCAGTCGCCCGTGAACAGGTGGGGGTGACCTGACGGGTCGTCATACAGCAGCGCGATGCTGCCGGGCGTGTGGCCGACGAGGTGGATCACCGACAGGTTCACCTCGCCGACGCTGACTGTGTCGCCGTCGGAGACCGGGTCGTCGGTCGGGACCGGGATGCCCTCGGCGTCGAGGTGGTGGGCGGTGGTCCGGGCGCCGGTCTCCTGCTTGACCTCACCCAGCGCCTGCCAGTGGTCGTAGTGCTGGTGGGTGGTGACGATGCGGCCGAGGGAGCCGCCGACCATCCCGAGGATCGTGCCCGCGTCGTTCGCCGCGTCGATCAGCAGCTGCTCCCCGGTGCGCCGGCACCGGAGCAGGTAGGTGTTGTTGTCCATCGGCCCGACCGAGGCCTTGCTGATGACCAGGCCGGCCAGTTCCCGGACGTCCGGGGCCCCGCCGAGCGTGACCTTCCCGGTGTAGGTGCGCATCGAGTGCCTCCCGTCGATCGTGGGCGCCATCCTCACACGCCGCCACCCTCTACCCGCGAGCCCGCTGTTCTCCCTAGAGTGCGCAAATGCGGACATTCAGGGATCTTTCAGGCGGCATATCCTTCGCGCTCGTCGCCGTGGTGGGCGCCCCGGCGGCGGTGGTCGCCCTCCCGTCCGCGGCGGTCGCCCGGACGGCGGCGGTCGCTCCGGTCATGAACCTGCAGGCCAGGGCGTACGTGGACGAGGTCGTTCTCTACTGGCAGCAGGACTTCTGGAACCCCGGGCACACCGCCGTCGTCCGCGGTCTGCCCGGGACCCTGCCGCCGAGCAGCCCGACCGACGGTTTCGGGGTGGCCGTGGGGTCCGGGGCCTCGACCGCGACCGTCCACGGGCTGGAAGCCAACACCCCGTACTCGTTCGCCGTCTTCGCCCAGGACCTGGCGGGGGAGTACGCCGCGCCCGCGACCATCACGGTCAGCAGCCTGCGAGTCACGCTCTCCTCGGCGGCGCAGGTCGTCCTCGAACAACCCGTGACGCTGAGCGGCCGAGTGACGGATGCGATCACCGGTGCCCCGGCGGCGGGCCTGCGCGTTCACTTCTTCGCGGTTCCGCTCACGACCGGGGAGCTCATCCCGATGCCGCAGACGGGGACGCAGTCGGACGGGCGCTACTCGATCCAGCTGTGGCCGCGGGAGAGCGCCCAATTCGTTGCGGTCGTAGAGGGGGACTGGCAGCACCTCGCCGGCAGCGCGGTGAGCCGAACCGTCAAGGTTCTCTCCCAGGTTGTCCTGAAGCCGCTGGGTCGGATGCAGCCGCTCGGGGCGCTCGTCTGGTTCAAGGCGACCGTCTTCCCCAGGTCCACCAAGGCCCTCGCTCTGCAGCAGCGGATCGGGAAGAAGTGGAGGACGGTGGCGAAGGTGAAGCCGAAGCGCGGAGTCGCGCAGTTCAAAATCAAGCCGACCAAGCGTGGCAAACACTTCTTCCGTGCGAAGGGCGGCGGGGTGCCCGGAGTCGCGGCGGGGACCAGCAAGACCAGGACGATCACCATTCGCTGACGTCGCGGGTCGTCATTCACCCGCTGACCTGCCCGAACGCCGATTGTCGGACCCCCCACCTACCATGGCCGCGGGTCCGGTCCAGGGCCCGAGCGGGGACTGCGAAGGGCACAGAGTGGCGGAACGTCTGATCGTCCGAGGGGCGCGGGAGCACAACCTCAAGGACGTCTCCCTCGACCTGCCCCGGGACAGCCTCATCGTCTTCACGGGCCTGTCCGGCTCGGGCAAGTCCAGCCTCGCGTTCGACACGATCTTCGCCGAGGGCCAGCGCCGCTACGTGGAGTCCTTGTCCGCGTACGCCCGGCAGTTCCTCGGGCAGATGGACAAGCCCGACGTCGACTTCATCGAGGGCCTGAGCCCGGCGGTCTCCATCGACCAGAAGTCGACCTCCCGCAACCCCCGGTCGACGGTCGGCACCATTACCGAGGTCTACGACTACCTGCGTCTGCTCTACGCCCGCGCCGGCCGCCCCCACTGCCCGCAGTGCGGCCGCCCGATCGCGCGCCAGACCCCGCAGCAGATCGTCGACCGGGTGCTCGAGCTCGAGGAGGGCTCGAAGTTCCAGGTCCTCGCCCCGGTGATCCGCGAGCGCAAGGGGGAGTACACCGAGCTGTTCCGCGAGCTCGTCTCCAAGGGCTTCTCCCGCGCCCGGATCGACGGCGTCGTGTACCCGCTCACCGAACCGCCGAAGCTCAAGAAGCAGGAGAAGCACACCATCGAGGTGGTCGTCGACCGCCTCGCGGTGAAGGCCTCCGCCAAGCGCCGCCTGACCGACTCGATCGAGACCGCGCTCGGTCTGTCCAGCGGTCTGGTGACGCTCGACTTCGTCGACCTCCCCGAGGACGACCCCCACCGCGAGCGCGTCTTCTCCGAGCACCTCGCCTGTCTCTACGACGACCTCGACTTCGAGGAGCTCGAGCCGCGCTCGTTCTCGTTCAACTCGCCGTTCGGCGCCTGCACCGAGTGCACCGGCCTCGGCACCCGCATGGAGGTCGACCCCGAGCTGGTCGTCCCCGACCCGTCGCTCTCGCTCGAGGAGGGCGCCGTCCAGCCCTGGGCGAGCGGCCACTTCTCCGAGTACTTCGGCCGGCTGCTCGTCGCGCTCGGCGACGAGCTCGGGTTCAAGACGACGACGCCGTGGGAGAAGCTCCCGGCCAAGGCAAAGCAGGCGATCCTGCACGGGCACGACCACCAGGTGCACGTGAAGTACAAGAACCGCTACGGCCGCACCCGCTCGTACTACACGGGTTTCGAGGGCGTCCTCCCGTGGATCAGCCGCCGGCACGCCGAGGCCGAGAGCGACGCCAGCCGCGACCGCTACGCCGGCTTCATGCGCGAGGTCCCGTGCCCCGCCTGTCACGGCGCGCGGCTCAAGCCGGTCTCCCTCGCCGTCACGCTCGGCGGGAAGTCGATCGCCGAGGTCGCCGCGATGTCGATCGGCGACTGCGCGGTGTTCCTGCGCGAGCTGCAGCTCTCGGCGCGTGAGGCGCAGATCGCCGAGCGCGTGCTCAAGGAGGTCAACGCCCGCCTCGGCTTCCTCCTGGACGTCGGCCTCGACTACCTGTCACTCGACCGCGCGGCGGCGACGCTGGCCGGCGGCGAGGCGCAGCGCATCCGCCTCGCGACGCAGATCGGCTCCGGCCTCGTCGGCGTGCTCTACGTCCTCGACGAGCCGAGCATCGGCCTGCACCAGCGCGACAACCACCGCCTGATCGAGACGCTGGTGCGTCTGCGCGGACTCGGCAACACCCTGATCGTCGTCGAGCACGACGAGGACACCATCCGCACCGCGGACTGGGTCGTCGACATCGGCCCCGGCGCCGGCGAGCACGGGGGACAGGTCGTCTTCTCCGGGCCGTACCAGGAGCTGCTCAAGGTCGAGGACTCCCTGACCGCCGCGTACCTCTCGGGCCGGCGCGAGATCGCGGTGCCCAAGATCCGCCGCAAGCCGCAGAAGGATCGCAAGCTCGTCGTCCGCGGCGCGCGCGAGAACAACCTCAAGGACGTCACCGTCGAGTTCCCGCTCGGCTGCTTCGTCGCCGTCACCGGCGTCTCCGGCTCCGGGAAGTCCAGCCTCGTCAACGACATCCTCTACAACGCGCTGGCCAAGCACCTGTACCACGCCCGCGAGGTCCCGGGCCGGCACACGCGCATCGACGGGCTCGACCAGATCGACAAGGCGATCCACGTCGACCAGTCGCCGATCGGTCGCACGCCGCGCTCCAACCCGGCCACCTACACCGGCGTCTTCGACAACATCCGCAAGCTGTTCGCCGAGACGCAGGAGGCGAAGGTCCGCGGCTACCAGCCGGGCCGGTTCTCCTTCAACGTCAAGGGCGGACGCTGCGAGGCGTGCGCCGGCGACGGCACGATCAAGATCGAGATGAACTTCCTCCCGGACGTCTACGTTCCGTGCGAGGTCTGCCACGGAGCGCGCTACAACCGCGAGACGCTTGAGGTGCACTACAAGGGCAAGACGATCGCCGAGGTCCTCGACATGCCGATCGAGGAGGCCGCGGAGTTCTTCGCCGCGATCCCCGCGATCGCGCGGCACCTCAACACCCTGGTGCAGGTCGGGCTCGGGTACGTCCGGCTCGGCCAGCCCGCCCCGACGCTCTCCGGCGGTGAGGCGCAGCGCGTCAAGCTCGCCTCCGAGCTTCAGAAGCGCTCCACGGGCCGGACGATCTACGTCCTCGACGAGCCCACGACCGGCCTGCACTTCGAGGACGTCCGCAAGCTCCTCGGCGTGCTGACCAGCCTCGTCGAGAAGGGCAACTCGGTGGTCGTCATCGAGCACAACCTCGACGTGGTGAAGACCGCCGACTGGGTGATCGACATGGGTCCGGAGGGCGGTTCCGGCGGCGGGACCGTCGTGGTGACCGGGACGCCCGAGGACGTCGCAGCATGTGCTGAGAGTCACACCGGTCGGTTTTTGGCGCCGCTCATCGGCCTATCCGGCCACTCGGCGCAATCCACGAACCGCACGGCGACGAAGCAGATTACGAAAAGGACAAAGGCGGCAGCTCGAGGCAGATCGGCATCAAGCCGCGGGTAGCCTTTCGAACGCCCTGTCAGGTTCTTCACATTTGCCCCGCCAAACTCGGAGGTTTTCCATGTCTGCTGCGGAAACGCCCAACGTCCCGGAGGGTGCGGAAGAAGCCGTTCCCGGCCGGCGCGTCGTGCTCCGCGGGATCTCGGCGCTGGGTCTGGCCGCCTTTGCGGCCCCGCTCGCTGCGTGCGGCGGGGACGACGACGACCCGACCGCGGCCGAGGCGACCCCCGAGACGACTCCCGAGGTGACCCCCGAGGCCACCACCAGCGCGAAGCCGTCCAAGACGGCCAAGCCGACCAAGTCCGCGGAGCCGACGGCGACCGCCGACGCCACGAAGACCGCCAAGCCCGAGGCGACGCCGAAGGCGACCCCGAAGCCCGACAAGGCGCCGAAGCTCGTCAAGGCCAGCGACACCCCGCTCGCGGCCACCTCGGACATCCCGGTCAACAGCGGCGCGCTGTTCGAGGCCGACGAGTACGTCATCACCCAGCCGAAGGCCGGTCAGTTCATCGGCTTCGACTCCCTCTGCACCCACGAGGGCTGCCCGGTCGACGTGTTCGACACCCCGGGCAAGATGAGCTGCTCGTGCCACAGCTCGGACTTCACGCTCGACACCGGCAAGCCGACGGCAGGTCCGGCGCGCAAACCGCTGCCGAAGAAGCCGATCATCGTCGAGGGTGGTCAGATCTACAAGGCGAAGGAAGCCTGAGCTCCCGCCTCCGCACGACCCGCATGAGGACCTCCCGGCGCGTAGCCGGGAGGTCCTCATATTTTCCGTTCCGAGCAGCGGCAAATGGCCGATCCGCGATTAGGCTCCCGCTGTGGTTCCCCGACGAGTAGTCCTCCGCGGCGCGTTCGCCGTCGGGCTCCTCGGCGCGACCGGAACCCTCACCGGCTGCGGGGACGACAGCCCGAACGCCGGCGGCGCCGCCCCGGCCACCGACCTGACCGCCACCGAGCCCGCACGGACCGGGCGTCCGACCGCCCGGCCCACGTCCAAGTCGGACGTCTACCAGCGCAGCCCCGAGCCCCGCCCGGCGCGCAGCACCGACCCCTCGAACGGAACCGACCCCTCGGCGCAGCCCGCGGCGACCACGGACCCGACGGCGGACCCGTCCGGGGAGCCCACCGTCGGCAGCCGCCGCGGTGACGACCTCGCCACGGCGCGCAACGAGCCGACCCCGGAACCGACCCCGAGCCCGTCACCCACGCCGGAGCCGCTGCCCCCGGGGGCGGTCGCCCGGACCTCCGACATCCCGGTCGGCGGGGGCAAGACGTTCCCGGAGAAGAAGCTCGTCGTCACCCAGCCGACGCCGGGGCAGTTCCGCGCGTTCGACGCGCGGTGCACCCACCTGGGCTGCCTGGTCGACAAGGTCGAGCACGGGCAGATCGTCTGCCCCTGTCACGGCAGTCGCTTCTCGATCGACGACGGCCAGCCCGAGGAGGGCCCGGCCCTGCTGCCGCTGGCCGCCAAACCGGTCGCGGTCGACGACGCGGGCAACATCCGCAGCGAGTGAGCTCGCCGCGTCCGCAGTCGAGTGACGAGAGCAACGCGGACCGGTAACACCCCGTTCAAGCGCGGATGATGTGCTCCTCCCGTGACACAGCCCGCGATCGAGAATCCTGAAGCTCCCGCCCGCCGCGTCGTCGTCCGCGGCGCGCTCGCCCTCGGCCTGACCGCCGCCGGCGGCGCCTCGCTGGCCGCTTGCGGCGGCGCGGACTCCTCCACCCCGGATGCCGCCGGACCGCAGGGCGTGCCCGGCCCGCAGGCGACGCCGGCGCCCGGCACCTCGCTCGGCCCGACGGAGAAGGTGCCCGTCGGCGGCGGCCTGATCTTCGGCGGCGGCGCGAACGTCGTCGTCACCCAGCCCACCGAGGGCGCGTTTCACGCGTTCAGCTCGATCTGCACGCACTCGGGCTGCCCGGTCACCAAGGTGCACCGCGGCGTGATCGAGTGCCCGTGCCACGGCAGCCGGTTCTCGATCGAGGACGGCTCCGTCGAACGTGGCCCGGCGCAGCTCCCGCTGCCCGCGGTCGAGATCACCACCGACGGCGGGACCATCACCGTCGCCTGAGTCCTTCGCCCGACCAGAGGCCCGCCACGGTCGTCGGAGGGATTGCATACCCTCAGGCCCGTGGCGGACCCAGCGACCTACCGACCCCGGCCCGGGTCCATCCCGGACTCGCCGGGCGTCTACCGGTTCTCGGACGCCCACGGGCGGGTCATCTACGTCGGCAAGGCGAAGAGCCTGCGGGCCCGGCTGAACTCCTACTTCCAGGACATCGCGGCCCTGCACGCCCGGACGCAGACCATGGTCCAGACGGCCGCCAAGGTCGACTGGACGGTGGTCGGCACCGAGGTCGAGGCGCTGCAGCTGGAGTACTCCTGGATCAAGGAGTTCGACCCGCGCTTCAACGTCCGCTACCGGGACGACAAGTCCTACCCGAGCCTGGCGGTCACGCTCAACGAGGAGTTCCCGCGCCTGCAGGTCATGCGCGGCCCGAAGAAGCGCGGCGTCCGGTACTTCGGTCCCTACGCCCACGCCTGGGCGATCCGGGAGACCCTCGACCTGCTGCTGCGCGTCTTCCCGGCGCGGACGTGCTCGGCCGGCGTGTTCAAGCGCGCCGGCCAGGTCGGCCGGCCGTGCCTGCTCGGCTACATCGGCAAGTGCTCGGCGCCCTGCGTCGGGCGGGTGTCGCCCGAGGAGCACCGGCGCATCGTCGAGGACTTCTGCGACTTCATGGCCGGCCAGACCGCGACCTATCTGCGGCGCCTGGAGAAGGAGATGCAGGCCGCCGCCGCCGTGCAGGAGTACGAGCGCGCGGCTCGGCTCCGCGACGACATCGGCGCACTCAAGCGCGCGATGGAGAAGAACGCCGTCGTCCTCGGCGACGGGACCGACGCCGACGTCATCGCCCTGGCCGAGGACCAGCTCGAGGCGGCGGTGCAGGTCTTCCACGTCCGCGGCGGGCGGGTGCGCGGCCAGCGCGGGTTCGTCGTCGACAAGGTCGAGGACGTGACGACGGGCGACCTCGTCGAGCACTTCCTCCAGCAGCTCTACGGTGACGACACTGACCCGGCGTCAGCTGAGGGTTCCGGCGACGGTGAGGCGGTGCCGCGCGAGGTGCTCGTTCCCGAGCTGCCGGCCGACACCGTCGCGGTCACGGAGTGGCTGAGTTCGAAGCGCGGAGCCCGCGTCGACCTGCGGGTGCCGCAGCGCGGCGACAAGCGCGCCCTGATGGAGACCGTCGCCCGCAACGCGGCGCAGAGCCTGGCGCTGCACAAGACCAAGCGCGCCAGCGATCTGACGACCCGTTCGCTGGCGCTGCAGGAGATCCAGAACGCCCTCGAACTCGACGAGGCGCCGCTGCGGATCGAGTGCTTCGACGTCTCCAACCTGCAGGGCACCGAGGTCGTCGCGTCGATGGTCGTGTTCGAGGACGGCCTGGCCCGCAAGAGCGAGTACCGCACCTTCAACATCAAGGGCGTCGAGGGTCAGAACGACGTCGCGGCCATCGCCGAGGTCATCACCCGCCGGTTCCGTCGTCACCTCGACGACCGGGTCGCCGCGGCCGAGGACCGACACAGCGGTCCCATCGACCCGGACACCGGCAAGCCCCGGCGCTTCGCCTACCGGCCGAACCTCGTCGTCGTCGACGGTGGCCCGCCCCAGGTCGCCGCGGCCGCCGAGGCGCTCGAGGCACTGCACATCTACGACATCGAGATCTGCGGTCTGGCCAAGCGGCTGGAGGAGGTCTGGCTGCCCGGGCAGGCCGACCCGGTGATCCTCCCGCGGACCAGCGAGGGGCTGTACCTGTTGCAGCGCGTCCGCGACGAGGCGCACCGGTTCGCGATCACCCACCACCGCAAGCGCCGCTCGAAGTCGATGATCGACAGCACGCTCGACGCGATCCCCGGCCTCGGGGAGGTACGTCGCAAGGCGCTGATGAAGCACTTCGGGTCGGTCCGCAAGCTCCGGGCGGCCACGGCGGAGGAGATCGCCGCCGTCCCCGGCTTCGGCCCGCGCACGGCCCAGGCCGTCGTCGACGCGCTTGCCGCGGCCGGCGGGGCGCCGGCCGTGAACATGGCGACAGGCGAGATCATCGAGGAGACTTCGTCCGGGCCCGGTGCCGCCGGGACCGCGACCGGAGGCTGAGCAGGGGGTGACGGTGACGGAACCGGGGGAGCCGGTGCTCGACATCTCGCTGGTGATCATCACCGGCATGTCGGGCGCGGGCCGCAGCACCGCGGCCAACGCCATGGAGGACGCGGGCTGGTTCGTCGTCGACAACCTGCCGCCCGAGCTGCTGCCGATGCTCGTCGAACTCGGCCGCCGCAGCCAGGGGAGCGTGCCGCGCATCGCGGCGGTCGTCGACGTCCGGGGCCGGGCGTTCTTCGACTCGCTCCGCGGCGCCCTCGCCGAGCTCGACGGCCGCGGCGTCGTCCCGCGGATCATGTTCCTCGAGGCCTCCGACGAGGCCCTCGTGCGCCGGTTCGAGAACGTCCGGCGTCCGCACCCGCTGCAGGGTGACGCCCGGATCGTCGACGGCATCGCGGAGGAACGCGAACTCCTGCGTGACCTCCGCGGCCGTGCCGACCTCGTCATCGACACCTCGGACAAGAACGTCCACGAGCTCCGCGCCGAGGTCGACCGCGCCTTCGGCTCCGCCGCCGACGAGTCCGTGACGATGACCGTCGTCTCGTTCGGCTACAAGTACGGCCTGCCGGTGGACGCCGACCTCGTCGTCGACTGCCGCTTCCTGCCGAATCCGCACTGGGTGCCCGAGCTGCGGCCCTTCACCGGGACCGACCCCGAGGTCAGCGCCTACGTCCTGACCCGGCCGGGGGCGGTCGAGTTCCTCGACGGGTACACCGACCTGCTCAAGGTCGTGACCGAGGGCTACCGGACCGAGCGCAAGCGCTACGTCACCCTCGCCGTCGGCTGCACGGGCGGGAAGCACCGCAGCGTCGCCATCGCCGAGGAACTCGGCTCCCGGCTCCGCAAGGCGGGCATCCAGGTGCGGGTCGTGCATCGCGACATGGGGCGCGAATGACCGGGTGGCCGGCATGAGAAGCGCCCACGTCGTGGCACTCGGGGGTGGGCACGGGTTGGCCGCCTCGCTCTCGGCGCTCCGGAACGTCACCGAGGAGCTGACGGCGATCGTCACCGTCGCCGACGACGGTGGCTCCAGCGGCCGCCTGCGGCGCGAGCTCGGGGTCCTGCCGCCCGGCGACCTGCGGATGGCCCTCGCGGCGCTCTGCGGCGACGACGAGTGGGGTGCGACCTGGAGCAAGGTCGTCCAGCACCGCTTCGCCGCCGAGGGCGACCTGCACAACCACGCCGTCGGCAACCTGCTCATCGTCGCGTTGTGGGAGCTGCTCGGGGACACCGTCACCGGGCTCGACTGGGTCGGCCGGCTTCTCGGGGCGCGCGGCCGGGTGCTGCCGATGTCCGCGGTGCCGATGGACATCGAGGCGACCGTCGAGGGGCTCGACCCCGACGACCCGGAGGCCCTCACGCGCGTCCGCGGCCAGGTCGCCGTGGCGACCACCCGCGGCCGGGTCCGCGACATCACGCTCGTCCCCGCCGACCCGCCGGCGTGCGCCGAGGCCGTCGAGGCGGTGTGCACCGCCGACTGGGTCGTCTTCGGGCCGGGCTCCTGGTTCACCAGCGTCCTACCGCACCTGATGGTCCCGGACCTCGCGCACGCGATCTGCACCACGGGCGCGCGTCGGGTGCTCACCCTGAACCTCGAGCCGCAGCAGGGCGAGACGACCGGGTTCTCGCCGCAGGACTACCTCGAGGTGCTCCGCGCCCACACCCCCGACCTGCGGCTCGACGTCGTCCTCGCCGACTCCGACGCGGTGACCGACGTCGACGCGCTCCGCAAGGCGGTGGAGGACGCGGGTGCCGAACTCGTCCTCGCATCGGTGGCGATGGGCGACGGCACCCCGCGTCACGACCCGGCGAAGCTCGCAGTCGCGTACACGGACATCTTCACGCGTGGCAGGATCGACACATGGCGATGACGGCAGCGGTCAAGGACGAACTCTCCCGGTTGCAGGTCACCAAGCCCTGCTGCCGCAAGGCCGAGGTCTCCTCGATGCTCCGGTTCGCCGGTGGACTCCACCTGGTGAGCGGGCGCATCGTCGTCGAGGCCGAGCTCGACACGGGCGCCGCGGCCCGTCGCCTGCGCAAGGACATCGCCGAGGTCTTCGGCCACCCGTCCGAGGTCGCCGTCATGGCGCCGGGCGGGCTGCGCCGCGGCAGTCGCTGGGTCGTCCGCGTCGTTGCCGCAGGGGAGGCGCTGGCCCGGCAGACGGGTCTCGTCGACGGCCGTGGCCGTCCGGTGCGGGGGCTTCCGCCGCAGGTCGTCTCCGCCGCCGCGTGCGACGCCGAGGCCGCCTGGCGCGGGGCGTTCCTCGCCCACGGCTCGCTCACCGAGCCCGGCCGCTCGTCGGCCCTCGAGATCACGTGCCCCGGCCCGGAGGCCGCGCTCGCCCTGGTCGGCGCCGCCCGCCGGCTGGGCATCGGTTCCAAGGCCCGTGAGGTCCGCGGCGTCGACCGCGTCGTCGTCCGCGACGGCGACGCCATCGGTGCCCTGCTCACGCGCCTCGGCGCCCACGAGTCGGTCCTGGCCTGGGAGGAGCGGCGGATGCGCCGCGAGGTCCGCGCCACCGCGAACCGCCTCGCCAACTTCGACGACGCGAACCTGCGCCGCTCCGCCCGCGCGGCCGTCGCCGCCGGCGCCCGCGTCGCCCGCGCGCTGGAGATCCTCGGGGACGACGTCCCGGAGCACCTCGCCTCCGCCGGCAAGCTCCGCGTCGAGCACAAGCAGGCCAGCCTCGAGGAGCTCGGCGCCCTCTCCGACCCGCCCCTGACCAAGGACGCGATCGCCGGCCGCATCCGCCGCCTGCTCGCGATGGCCGACAAGAAGGCTCAGGAGCTCGGCATCCCCGGCACCGAGGCCAATCTCACCCCGGACATGCTCGTCCCGTAACCCCCCGGGCGTCCTCTCCCGAAAGCGCAGGACAGCACGCCGATTTTGCTTTCGCGGGTGCCATGGTGCGCTTTCGGGAGTCTGGGGGGCCGCGGGGCCGCGGATCCTCGGCTCGGAGGTCAGTGCCCGTGGCCCGGGCCGCCGTGGTGGTCGGAGCCGGGGACGTGGGTCTGGGGGGTACGGCGCATCCACTCGGGGGCGCGGGTGCCGCCGTCGACGTCGTCGGTCTCGTGGACGCCGATCAGCATGATCCCCATGACGTCGTTCATGGGCTCGTGGGCGTTGTAGAGGCTGGTCAGCAGCAGCTCGTCGCCGGCGCGGAGGGCGCCGAGGGAGTCCCAGCTGCACGTCGACATCCGGGAGATCATCCCCTCCATCGCGCCGGTGCCGTAGCCCGCGCGGGAGGAGCAGATCCGCTGGTCGGTCGTGACGTTGTCGAGCGTCAGGCCGACGCCACCGGCGTGGACGTGGCCGCCCGCGGCGACGATGCGACCGGTCAGGGTGGACTTCCAGGTCCACGGGGTCGCGGACTTGCCGGCCGGGACCGCGAACTCCGAGGTCCCGCAGTTCGCGGCGTCGAGCCACACCGGGGTCACCGACTTCATGCCGGGCGTCGAGGCCGGGACGTGGTGGACGACGGTCTCGAAGAACACCACCTGCGGGGTGTCCGAGTGGTTCATCATCTCGATGATCCCGGCCCACGGACCGGGCTGGACCTGGAAGCCGAATCCGTCGGGCAGGCGGATCGGCGTGCGCTCGTCGCCGGCCGCGAACAGCCGCCGGCCCAGCGCGCCGACGCCGTTGCGGCCGCACGTGACGTCGGTGGCGCCCGGCTCGGCGATGACGACGTGGTGGAGCATCAGGCCCTTGCTCATGTCCGCGCGCTGCCCGTCCGCGGTGACGAAACGCGGCTCGATCGCGGTGATGAAGCAGTCCTCGCACGGCTTCGGGATGCTCGGGATCGGCCGGTTCACGTGCGCCTCGCCCATCGGGGCCGGCGGGAGGAGGAACGGCCCGACGCGGACCGTGGTCGCGGTCTCGACCGCGCTCAGGTCCGCGGGCGCCTCCGCCCGGACCGACCCGCTGATCGTCGTTCCCGCCACCGCGAGGGTCCCGGCGAGCAGGAGGCCGCCGGCTCGCCACCACCGAGAGGTCCGCATTCCACCACGATCCGTCCGGTTGGACCGGCGTGCAACCGATTCGCGTGGATTGCCCCGCCCGGGGCACCTGTCAGAGCAGCGCCGTCAGGCCAGGGGTAGGTTCAGCAGCACCAGTAGGAACAAGCAGCGCAGGCCAACAGCCAGCAGGAGGAGACGGTCGTGACCATCCGGGTCGGCATCAACGGTTTCGGGCGTATCGGCCGCAACTTCTTCCGTGCGGTCCTCGCCGGCGGAGCAGACATCGAGATCGTCGGCGTCAACGACCTCACCGACAACGCGACGCTCGCCCACCTGCTGAAGTACGACAGCATCCTCGGCCGCCTCGGCCTTGAGGTGAAGGCGACCGAGAACGACATCACCGTCGGCGGCAAGACCTTCGCGGTGACCGCGGAGAAGGACCCGGCGAACCTGCCGTGGAAGAGCCTCGGCGCGGACATCGTCCTCGAGTCCACCGGCCGCTTCACCAAGGCCGCGGACGCCAAGAAGCACGTCGACGCCGGCGCGAAGAAGGTCATCATCTCGGCGCCCGCCAACGACGAGGACATCACGATCGTGATGGGCGTCAACCACACCGCCTACGACCCGGCCGCGCACACCATCATCAGCAACGCGTCCTGCACGACGAACTGCGTCGCGCCGATGGCGAAGGTCATGCTGGAGACGTTCGGGATCGAGAAGGGTCTGATGACCACGATCCACGCCTACACGAACGACCAGGTGATCCTGGACTTCCCGCACAAGGACCTGCGCCGCGCCCGCGCCGCCGCCACCAACATCATCCCGACCTCGACCGGCGCCGCGAAGGCCACGTCGCTCGTGATCCCGGAGCTCAAGGGCAAGCTCGACGGCATCGCGATGCGCGTCCCGGTTCCCACCGGCTCGGTCACGGACCTGGTCCTGCAGCTCGGCCGTGAGACGACCAAGGACGAGGTCAACGCCGCCTTCCAGGCCGCCGCGCAGGGTGAGCTCAAGGGCATCCTCGAGTACACCGAGGACCCGATCGTCTCCTCCGACATCGTCACCGCGCCGGCGTCCTGCACCTTCGACTCGAAGCTGACGATGGTTCAGGGCAACCAGGCCAAGATCGTCGGCTGGTACGACAACGAGTGGGGCTACTCGAACCGGCTCGTCGACCTGATCGCCCTGGTGGGCAAGTCGCTCTAGGCCCGGCGAAGCATCAGGCGAGCAGGAAGACAGCGATGAAGTCGATCGCGGATCTCGGCGACCTCTCCGGCAAGCGCGTTCTGGTCCGCTCGGACCTCAACGTGCCTCTGGACACCGCTCCTGACGGCACTGCGACCATCACCGACGACGGCCGGATCCGGGCCAGCCTGCCGGTGATCCGGCAGCTCGCGGACGCCGGTGCGCGCGTCGTCGTGTGCGCGCACCTCGGCCGCCCGAAGGGCACGCCGGACCCGAAGTACTCCCTGGCCCCGGTCGCGAAGCGGCTCGAGGAGCTGGCCGGGACGGCGGTCGCCTTCAGCCCCGAGGTCGTGGGGGAGCAGGCGACGGCCACCGTCGCGGGCCTGACCGACGGCGGCATCGCGCTGCTGGAGAACGTCCGGTTCTCCGCGGCCGAGACGTCGAAGGACGACGCCGAGCGCGGGGCGTTCGCCGCCGAGCTCGCGGCCCTCGCGGACGCCTACGTCGGCGACGCCTTCGGGGCGGTGCACCGCAAGCACGCGAGCGTCTACGACGTCGCCCGGTTGCTGCCGCACGCGGCGGGTGACCTGGTCCGTACCGAGGTCGAGGTGCTGCGCCGCCTCACCGAGAACCCGCAGCGGCCGTACGCGGTCGTGCTCGGCGGTTCGAAGGTCTCGGACAAGCTGGCGGTCATCGACCGGCTCCTCGGGCTCGCCGACAAGATCCTCGTCGGCGGTGGGATGGTCTACACCTTCCTCGCCGCGCAGGGGCACGAGGTCGGGACGTCGCTGCTCGAGGCCGACCAGATCGAGACCGTGAAGGGCTACCTCGCCGAGGCGGAGAAGCGCGGCGTCGAGCTCCTGCTGCCGACCGACATCCTCGCGGCCGACCGCTTCGCCGCCGACGCGGACGCGGCTGTGGTGCCGGCATCCGCGATCCCCGCGGACCGCATGGGCCTCGACATCGGCCCCGAGAGCGCGAAGGCGTTCGCCGCGGCGTTGGCGTCCTCGGCGACGATCTTCTGGAACGGCCCGATGGGCGTGTTCGAGATGGCCCCGTTCGCCGCCGGCACCCGCGCGGTCGCGCAGGCCCTCGTCGACGGGTCGGGCTTCTCGGTCGTCGGCGGCGGTGACTCCGCGGCGGCCGTGCGCACGCTCGGGTTCGACGAGGCCGCGTTCGGCCACATCTCCACCGGCGGTGGCGCCAGCCTCGAGTACCTCGAGGGCAAGGCCCTGCCCGGTCTGCTCGCACTGGAGGACTGACCACATGGCCAAGGAGCCCAAGGGCGCCGCGGAGCGGGACGGTCGCACGCCGCTGATGGCGGGCAACTGGAAGATGAACCTCAACCACCTCGAGGCCATCGCCCTGACCCAGAAGCTCGCGTTCTCCCTCGACGACCCGGACTTCGAGGCCGTCGAGGTCGCGCTGCTCGTGCCGTTCACCGACATCCGCTCGGTGCAGACGCTGGTCGACGCCGACAAGATGCGCTTCAGTTACGGCTCGCAGGACATCTCGGCCCACGACGCCGGCGCCTACACCGGTGAGGTGTCCGGCGTGATGCTCGCGAAGCTCGGCTGCACCTACGCGATCGTCGGGCACTCGGAGCGCCGGCAGTACCACGGCGAGGACGAGGCCGTCGTGAACGCGAAGGTGAAGGCGGCCTTCCGGCACGGACTGCGCCCGATCCTCTGCGTGGGCGAGGGGCTCGACGTCCGCCAGGCGGGGGAGCACGTCGGCCACACCCTGGCCCAGCTCGACGGCGCGCTCGACGGCGTCCCGGAGAAGAACGCCGCCGACCTCGTCGTCGCCTACGAGCCCGTCTGGGCAATCGGGACCGGCGAGGTCGCGACGCCCGAGGACGCGCAGGAGGTGTGCGGCGCGATCCGCGGGCGTCTTGGTGAGTTGTACTCAAAGGAGCTCGCCGAGAACGTCCGGGTGCTCTACGGCGGTTCGGTGAAGGGCGACAACGTCGCCGCGATCATGGCGCAGCCGGACGTCGACGGCGCCCTCGTCGGCGGCGCGAGCCTGCAGGCGGACGAGTTCGTGAAGATCGTGCGTTACTCCAAGGCCTGAACCGGGTCGGATCCGCGGCGCACGTCGCCGGCGATTCGCCCGTGCCGGGTTAGGATGGCGCCGCTCGTCGGGCCGGAAGTCCGCAGCGCTCGACCGCCTCTAAGTGAAGGACCTTCGTGGAGACCGCGTTCCAGATCCTGCTGCTGATCACCAGCGTGCTGATCGTCCTGCTCGTCCTGCTGCACAAGGGCAAGGGCGGCGGTCTGTCCGACCTCTTCGGTGGCGGTGTCTCGTCCTCGCTGGGTGGCTCGTCGATCGCCGAGCGCAACCTCGACCGGATCACCTACATCGTCGTGACCGTCTGGGCCTCGGCCTGCATCGGTCTGCTTCTGCTGCTGAAGGACTAGCCGCACCACCACCGGCCCCACACCGGGCTCGCACCAACGTAGGAGAACTCTCGTGGCAAGTGGCAACGCGATCAGGGGCAGCCGTGTCGGGGCGGGCCCGATGGGCGAGGCGGAGCGTGGCGATTCCGCTCCGCGGTTCTGGATCTCCTACTGGTGCGCCAACGGTCACGAGACCCGCCCCAGCTTCGCCGACGACGGCACCGTGACCGCGCCGGACTTCTGGGACTGCCCCCGCTGCGGTTTCCCGGCCGGCCAGGACCGCGACACCCCGCCGTCGCCGCCGCGCAACGAGCCCTACAAGACCCACCTCGCGTACGTGCGCGAGCGCCGCAGCGAGGCCGACGGCGAGGCGATCCTCGCCGAGGCCCTCGACAAGCTGCGTGCGACCGGGCGTCCCTACTAGGGCGCCCGACTCCCTGAGCTCGGTCCGGCGTCAGAGCGGCGGGCCGGGCCGCTCAAGGGCGACGATGCCGCGTTCGTCCTGGAGCCCGGTCGGCGTGTGCCAGTAGGGCACGGCCGGCCGGCCACTGACGGTCCGGCGCCGCACGGGGCGGCGGTTCGAGGCCGCCCAGACGTACGTCAGCAGCAGGATCGCGGCTGTGCACGCGAGAAGAATGACCAGCGACTCCGTGCCGGACAGTGGTTGACCCATGCCGGACTCCTTCCGCCCGGCCCGAGCCCTACGGCTCGGGCGGTGGCCCTGTGCCGTACGTGCAGGATGCGCCCCCGACCGCCCCGGCGTCCAGTGTCCGACCCGGGAAATCGGGCACCGGTAAGTTGATCGTCATCCGACGCCAGAACTGGTCCGGGGCCACATATCGGGGCTGAGCAGGAGGCAGTGCATGCGCATCGGCGTGCTCACGGGCGGGGGCGACTGCCCGGGTCTGAACGCGGTCATCCGCGCGGTCGTGCGCAAGGGGGTCCACCAGTACGGACACTCCTTCGTGGGGTTCCGGGACGGCTGGCGTGGCCCGCTGGAGAACAAGACGCAGACGCTCGGCGTCCCCGAGGTGCGCGGGATCCTGCCGCGGGGCGGGACGATCCTCGGCTCGTCGCGCACGAATCCCGTCAAGGTCGACGGCGGGATCGAGCGGATCCGCAAGAACCTCGCCGACCTCGGCATCGACGCGCTGATCGCCATCGGCGGCGAGGACACCCTCGGCGTCGCGACCCGGCTGCACGAGGACGGCATCGCGGTCGTCGGCGTGCCGAAGACGATCGACAACGACCTCGGCGCCACCGACTACACGTTCGGCTTCGACACCGCGGTGAACATCGCGGTGGAGGCGATCGACCGCCTCCACACCACCGCCGAGTCCCACCACCGTGCTCTCGTCGTGGAAGTGATGGGCCGTCACGCCGGCTGGATCGCGCTGCACGCCGGCATGGCCGGGGGAGCGAACCTCATCCTGATCCCCGAGGTCCCCTTCGACATCGGACGAGTCTGCACGCTCATCGAGAGCCGGTTCCAGAGCCACTACGCGCCGATCGTGGTCGTCTCCGAGGGCGCCGTCCCCAAGGAGGGGACGATGGAGCTGGTCTCCGGGGAGAAGGACGACTTCGGCCACGTCCGCCTCGGGGGCATCGGCGACCGCGTCGCGAAGGAGATCGAGACCCGGACCGGGGCCGAGTCCCGCGCGGTCGTCCTCGGCCACGTCCAGCGCGGCGGTACGCCCACCGCCTTCGACCGCTGGCTCGCCACCCGGTTCGGGCTCCACGCCATCGACGCGATCCACGACAAGGACTTCGGGAAGATGGTCGCCCTCCGCGGCACCGACATCGTCCGCGTCCCGCTCGACGCCGCCACCCGCGAGCTCAAGCTCGTCGACCCGAGCCTCTACTCCGAGGCCGAGGTCTTCTTCGGCTGAGTCCGGCGGCGCCCCGGCCGAGCGGCGGACCCGGGCATACCGGGCGATAACCGATTTCAGGCCCGGACCAGGGGCGACGTACCCTCATACCCGTGAGTACCGACCTGGACACCTGGCGGGAGCTGCCTGCTCTGCAGCAGCCGGACTACCCCGACGCCGCGGCGCTGGCCGCGGCGGTCGCTGAACTGCAGTCGCTGCCGCCGCTGGTGTTTGCGGGGGAGTGCGACCAGCTCAAGGAGCGGCTGGCGGCCGTCGCGCGCGGCGAGGCGTTCCTGCTCCAGGGCGGTGACTGTGCGGAGTCGTTCGACGTCCGCGGGGCCGACGCGCTGCGGGCGAAGCTGAAGACGCTGCTCCAGATGGCTGTCGTGCTCACGTACGCCGGCTCGGTGCCGGTCGTCAAGATCGGCCGCTTCGCCGGGCAGTACGCCAAGCCCCGGTCCTCCCCGGTCGAGAAGCGCAACGGCGTCGAGCTGCCGTCCTACCGCGGCGACGCGGTCAACAGCATCGAGTTCACCGCCGAGGCCCGGATCCCGGACCCGCAGCGCCTGGTGAAGATGTACAACGCATCCGCGGCGACGCTGAACCTGGTCCGCGCGTTCACCAAGGGCGGTTACGCCGACCTGCGTCAGGTCCACGCCTGGAACCAGGACTTCGTCGCGGATTCCCCGGTGGGGCAGCGCTACGAGGCCCTCGCCGCCGAGATCGACCGCGCCCTGGACTTCATGCGGGCCTGCGGCGTCGACACCGACGCGCTCTCCAGCGTCGACATCTACTCCAGCCACGAGGCGCTGCTGCTCGAGTACGAGCGGGCCCTCACGCGGATCGACTCCCGCACCGGGCAGCCGTACGGCGTCTCCGGGCACTTCCTCTGGATCGGCGAGCGCACCCGCAACCTCGACGGCGCGCACATCGACCTGCTCCGCAAGATCCGCAACCCGATCGGCGTGAAGCTCGGTCCGAACGCGACGGCCGACGACGCGCTCGCGCTGATCGACGCGCTCGACCCGGAGCGCGAGCCCGGCCGCCTGACCTTCATCACGCGCATGGGCACCGGCAAGGTGCGCGAGAACCTCCCGCGCCTGGTCGACAAGGTCACCGCGTCCGGCGCCGTGGTCGGCTGGGTGTGCGACCCCATGCACGGCAACACCTACGAGACCGCCAACGGGTACAAGACCCGCAAGTTCACCGACGTCCTCGACGAGGTCCGCGGGTTCTTCGAGGTGCACCGGTCGCTGGGCACGCACCCGGGCGGCATCCACATGGAGCTGACCGGCGACGACGTCACCGAGTGCACCGGCGGCGGCCACGTCATCGACGAGGCCGACCTCCACCAGCGCTACGAGACGGCGTGCGACCCGCGCCTGAACCGGACGCAGTCCCTGGACCTCGCCTTCGAGGTGGCGAGGATGTACCGCGAGAACCACTGACGCCGGTGATCGACCTCCGCAGTGACACCGTCACGCGCCCGACGGCCGGCATGCGCCGGGCCATGGCCGAGGCCGAGGTCGGCGACGACGTCTACGGCGAGGACCCGACGGTCCTCGCCCTGCAGGAGCGCGTCGCCGCGATGCTCGGGCACGAGGCGGCCCTGTTCACCCCGACCGGGTCGATGGCGAACCAGCTCGGCCTCCGGCTGCTCGCCCGCCCGGGCGAGGAGGTGCTCTGCGACTCCCAGGCGCACGTGGTCCGCGCCGAGCTCGGCGCGCACGCCGCGTTCGGGTCGGTGACCACCCGGACCTGGAACGCGCCCGACGGGGCTTTCGCCGCGGCCGACGTGATCGGCATGGCGGTCCCGGAGAGCAGCACCCATCTGGTGCGCACCGGCGTCGTGGCCGTCGAGAACACCCACAACTTCGGCGGCGGCACCGTCCAGCCGCTCGACGAGCTGGAGAAGCTCGCCGCCTGGGCGCGGGAGTCCTCGGTGCGCCTGCACCTCGACGGCGCCCGGCTCTGGAACGCCGCCGTCGCCACCGGCACCTCGCTGGAGGCCTACGGCCGGCTCTTCGACGCCGTCTCCGTCTGCCTGTCCAAGGGCCTCGGTGCGCCGGTCGGCTCGCTCGTCGCCGGCTCCTCGGACCTCGTCACCGGCGCCCGCTGGTGGCGCAAGCGCCTCGGCGGGGGCATGCGCCAGGTCGGCGTGCTCGCCGCGGCCGGGCTGTACGCGCTCGACCACCACATCGATCGCCTCGCGGAGGACCACGCCCGCGCCGCCGAGCTCGCGCGGCGCCTGGCCGAGGTCACGCCGGGCGTCAGCATGCCGCAGACGAACATCATCGTGCTCGACCTGCCCGACGGCGGCCCGGTCGCGGCCGACCTCGTCACCGCCGCCCACGACCGGGGCGTGCTCGTCTCGCTGATCGGCCCACGGACGATCCGCCTGGTGACGCACCTGGACGTCGACGACGCGGCGTGCGCCCGCGCCGCCGACGTCCTGTGCCGGTTGTTCTGAGGCCCCGGGGCGGGCCTACGGCTGGAGCCGCTCCACGACGTCGAGGTTGACGAACGTCGGCGGCCCGTCGCACAGCTTCTGCATCTGCTGCGCGAACTCGGAGGTCGCCGGGTGGTTCGAGTTCGCCATCGCGTCCTCGTACGAGTTGAACTCGACGAGCACGGTGTAGCGGTTCGGCACCTCGTGGTCCGTGCACAGGGTGACCTGGACGGGCCGGAGGTCGGCCCCGTCGGCCATCCGGCGAGCCCGGTAGTCCTCGTTGAGTTGGCGAACCTCGTCGATGCGGCTGGTGGTGTACGTGATGGTCTGGATGAACCCCGGCATGGTCGCCTCCCGTTGTGGGGTGAGGACGATTGTCCTCGCCTGTCAAGGCTCGCCGGGGGAGTCGGAACACGCATCGGGGCCGGTACCGAACTGAGGTCGGTGCCGGCCCCGAGACGGAGCGAGGTGGGTCAGTTGGACGGCGGCCGCTCGACGCACTGCGCGAGGTAGAGCGCCTCACCGAGGGAGTCCATCAGCGCGAGCTGGGTCTCCAGGTAGTCGATGTGCTCCTCCTCGCTGGAGAGGATCTTCTCCAGGAGGTTCGCGCTCGTGTGGTCGCCCTTCTCGCGGCACATGATGACGCCGGGACGCAGCCGGGCCACGACCGCGAGCTCGATGTTCAGGTCGGCCTGGAACTGCTCGCGGACCGTCTGCCCGATGCTGAGCGGGAGCAGCTTCTGGTAGTTGGGCAGGCCCTCGAGGAACAGGATGCGGTCGGTGATCTCCTCGGCGTGCTCCATCTCCTCGATGGACTCGTGCCGGGTCTTCTTCGCGAGCTCGGTGTAGCCCCAGTTCTGCTGCATCTTCGCGTGCAGGAAGTACTGGTTGATGGCCGTCAGCTCGCTCGTCAGCTGCTCGTTGAGCAGTGCGATGACCTCAGGGTCGCCGATCATGAAAACGGGGTCCTTCCGGGGCGGGTGTGCGTGGCGGCCGGGGCGTCGGCGGACCCGACGGTAGCGACGAATTCCACGCTTGTCATCGAAGGGAAGGCTGCCCTCGGCGACCTGCCGGAAACCCGGCGAAGGGGAGCCTGACCTCAGGAGATGACGCTCGGTGACCGGTCAGGCGGTGGCGGCCAGGTTCCCGCTGAGCATCCGGCGCGGGCATCCGCTCAGCGCGGTGGTGACGAGGTTCTCGACCCGGTCGAGGCACGACCCGCAGTTGCTCGCGGCCTCCGTCGCCTCGCACGCGCTGCGCACACAGCGCGCACCTGCGTCAACAGCCCCGAGGATGTCGTCCTCGGTCACGGCGTTGCAGATGCAGACGAACACGTGCGTGCCTCCGGCCGACGGGTGAAACCGCTTTCCTTAGGTAAGGCTAAGCATCCGTGAGGCCCCGTCAAGAGGCTGTCCGTCAGATGGCGGAACGGGCGAATGGACACATGTCCGTCACCAGCAGTGATTACGCAAAGTTACGACGCGACGTGGTTCAGAACACGCGCAGTGTGACCCGGGTCCCACGCGGGACACGCGAGCCGGCGTCCGGATCCTGGGACACGACGCGGTCCCCGCCGAACAGGCTCCGCCGGACGTCCACCTCGAACCCGAGGCGCTCCAGCAGGTCCTCGGCGTCGTCGACGTCCATGCCGATGACGCGGGGCACCTCGATCAGGTCGGACTTGGACACGACCAGCGCGATCGTGCTGCCCTTGGCGAGCTTGCGGTTCGGGCCCGGGCTCTGCGACAGCACGGTCCCGGACGGCACCGAGTCGTCGATGCGCTCGGTCCAGGTCGCCTTGAACCCGGCCGACGTCAGCAGATCCGTGGCCTCCTGCAGACTCCGCCCCACGACGTCGGGGACGGCCACCGGCTTCGCGCCGCGGCTCACGATCAGCTTGACGACGGCGTCGCGGCGCAGCTCCCGCCCCGCGGGCGGGTCGGTCGCGAGCACGCGTCCCTCGGGCACGGAGTCGCTGTACTTCTGGCCCTGCTCGTCGGCGACCGTCAGGTTGTTCTCGGTCAGCCGTTTCTTCGCCGCCTCGACGGTCTCCCCGGCGAGGTCCGGCACCGCGTACCGCTCCGGCCCGGCGGAGAGGATCGCCGTGATCGTGCCGCTCTCGGAGATCTTGCGCCCCGGCTGGGGATCCGTCCGCAGCACCTGCCCCTTCGGGACGAGCTCGTCGTGCTCCTCGTCGGCGAAGCGGACCTTCAGCCCGGCCTCCTGCGCCTTGGCCAGCGCCTCGTCGCGGGTCAGGTTCAGCAGACTCGGCGTGGTCACCGAACTCCCGACCGCGACCTGCCAGGCGCCGATGCCGACGGCGAACGTCGTCACCAGGACGGCCAGGAGCGCCAGGAGCCCGCGCCGGCGGCGGCGCTGCAGCCGGGCCGGGACGGGATAGGGCACGGCGCCGGCCGCGCCGGGCTTGCCGGGCGGGGACCCGGCGGCGGGACCGGCAGCGGGACCGGCAGCGGCACCGGCGGGGCCGGGGCGGCGGATCGCCGCCGTGACCGCGTCCGGGCCGGCGGCGGCACCCGGGGGCACCTGGCCGAACATCAGCGTCGGGGCGCCCTGCGCGGGGGCCGGGGCGGGCACCGGGCCGGACCCGGCGACGTCGTCGAGCACCTCGGGCCGGAGCGTGCGGCGGACCGCGACGGTCTCGGCGAGGAACGCCCCGGCGTCGGCGGGCCGGCCGTCGGGGTCGCGGGCGGTGGCGCGCAGGACCAGGTTGTCCAGCGCCGGGGGCAGCGTCGGGCGGACCTCGGACGGCCGCGGCACGTCGTAGTGCACGTGCTGGTAGGCGACCTGGATCGGTGACTCGCCGGAGAACGGCTGCAGGCCGGTCAGGCACTCGTAGAGCAGGATCCCGGCCGCGTAGACGTCCGACCGCTGGTCGGCGTGCCCCTTCTCGACCTGCTCGGGCGAGAGGTAGGCGACGGTGCCGATCAGCGTGTTCGTGCCGGTCGGCGCGCCCCAGGTCGCGGTGTTCGACCCGGCGGTGACGGCGCGGGCCAGCCCGAAGTCGGCGACCTTGACGCGGCCGTCGTCGGCGATGAGGACGTTCTCGGGCTTGATGTCGCGGTGGACCAAGCCGGCCTGGTGCGCGGCCGCGAGCGCGGCGAGCACGGGTTCCATCACCGCGAAGGTCTCGCGCGGGGTCAGGCGCCCCTTGTCACGCAGCCAGTCCCGCAGCGTCCGGCCCTCGACGTGCTCCATCGCGAGGAAGACCGAGCCGGAGTCCGCGCTCTGGTCGAACACGGAGACGACGTTGGGGTGCGAGAGCCGCGCGGCCGAGCGCGCCTCCCGGATGAAGCGCTCGACGAAGTCCTTGTCCTCGGCCAGCGCGGGGTGCATCACCTTGACCGCGACGCCCCGGTCCAGCCGGGTGTCGACAGCCTCGTAGACGGTCGCCATCCCGCCGCGCGCGATGCGGCGCGTGACGCGGTAGCGCCCGTCCAGCACGGTGCCGACCAGGGCGTCGGCAGGCTCCCCCATGGGGCCGGAGTTTAGTCTCAGCCCCAGGCCAGACGGCCCTCAACGGGCGATGACGCCTCGGCATGATCCCGAATCGGTATACGGCCCGCGCGGCGCGCCAGCCGCCCCGCCGTGACCGCCGAACGCATCGCCGCGGCCATCGCGACCGGGTCCTGCGCGCGGGTCACCGCGGAGGCGAGCAGGACCGCGTCGCACCCCAGCTCCATCGCCAGGGCCGCGTCGGAGGCGGTCCCGATCCCGGCGTCGAGGACCACCGGCACCTGCGCCCCGGCGACGATCAGCCCGAGATTGTGCGGGTTCCGGATGCCCATGCCGGAGCCGATCGGCGAGCCCAGCGGCATGACCGCCGCACACCCCGCCTGCTCCAGGCGCCGAGCCAGGATCGGGTCGTCGTTCGTGTACGGGAGGACGACGAACCCGTCGGCGACGAGCTGCTCGGCGGCGTCGAGCAGTTCGACCGGGTCGGGCAGCAGCGTCCGCTCGTCGCCGATCACCTCGAGCTTGACCCAGTCGGTCTCGAGCGCCTCGCGGGCCAGCCGGGCGGTGAGTACGGCCTCGGCGGCGGTGTGACAGCCGGCCGTGTTCGGCAGCACGGCGATGCCGTGCCGGGTCAGCAGGTCGAGGACCGATCCGCGCGTGCCGGGATCGACCCGGCGCATGGCGACCGTGGTCAGCTCGGTCCCGGACTCCAGCAGCGCGGCCTCCAGCACCTCCAGGCTGGGCGCGCCGCCGGTGCCCATGATCAGCCGCGAGCCGAACTCCCGGCCGGCGATGACCAGCGGGTCGGCCGGGGCGGCACCGGGGGAGCCGGGGGCCGGCACGGGGCGGACGTTCACTTCTCAGCCTCCCTGGACCGCGGTCAGGATCTCGACCCGGTCGCCGTCGGTCAGTTCGAGCAGCCGCCAGCGCCCGCGGGGGACCACCGCCCCGTTCAGGGCCGCGGCGACACCCTTGGCGTTCGCGTCGCCCACGATCTCGGAGACGAGGTCGGCCACGGTCGTCCCGGGTTCGAAGTCGCGGGCGGTGCCGTTGACGACCACCGTGCCGCCCTCGGCCTCGCGCATCATCGGACGGCCACCGGACTCGCGGGCCGGAGCAGCCGCTCCGGCGAGAAGAACCGCGCGACCTCGGGCAGGGCCTCGCCGGCCAGCACCGCAGCGACCGCGTCCGCCGTGACCGGCGCGAGCAGGATGCCGTTGCGGAAGTGGCCGAGCGCGACCACGAGCCCGGGCAGCGCGGTGGCGCCGAGGGCAGGCATGTTGTCCGCGGTCGCGGGCCGCAGCCCGGCGCGGGTCTCGGCGATCGCGAGCTCGGAGACGCCGGGGAGGATCTCGCGGGCGTCGCGCAGGAGCTCGTACACCGCGCCGGCGGTGACCGTGGTGTCGAAGCCCTGCTCCTCCATCGTCGCGCCGAGGACGAGCTCGCCGTCCGCGCGCGGGACGAGGTACACCGAGCCGCCGCGGACGATGCCGCGCACGTTGTGGCGCAGGAAGGGGCGCTCCGGCGGGTACAGCGTGCTCGGCACCCGCAGGCGCAGGAGCTGGCCCTTGACCGGGCGGATCGCGGGGACGACGCCGGGCGGGACGCCGTCGACGTCGCCGGTCCAGGGGCCGGCCGCGAGCAGGACGGTGCCGGCGGCGCGCCGGGTGCCGTCGGCCAGCCGGACCCCGGTCGCGCGGTCGCCGGTCAGCTCGACGCCGGTGACCCGCTGCGCGAGAAGGTCGACGCCGGCGGCACGGACCGCCGCGAGCAGCGCGGGCACGAGCCGGCGAGGATCGACCTGGTGGTCCCCGGCGACGAACAGCCCGCCGCGGACGCCGGGTGCGAGCATCGGCTCCCGCTTCCGCAGCTCGCGAGCGGACAGGCGCTCGACCGTCAGGCCGAGGGAGCGCTGGAAGGCGTGCAGGTCGTCGGCCATCGCGAGGTCGCTGCCGTCGGCGGCCGCGAGGACGGTGCCGCACTCCCGGTACGCGGGGTCCAGGCCGGTGCGCTCGACGAGCTCGGCGGCCAGGTGCGGCCAGCGGGCGGCGGAGTCCAGCGTCAGGCGGACCAGGGCCTGCTCGGTGTAGTGCGCCTCGGTGACCGGCGCCAGCATCCCGGCCGCGACGGTGGAGGCGCCGGAGCCCGGGTCCGGGTCGCAGACGGCCACGGACAGGCCGCGGTCCGCGGCCCGCAGGGCGGTGAGGAGCCCGATCACCCCGCCGCCGACCACGACGACGTCGAACGACTGCGTCGGTGCCGCCACTGGTGCTCCCTTCGCCGGCATTACCCGGCAGGTTCAACGGTCGGAGACGGTTCGGGACGTCCCACCGGACGGCCCAGCCTCCCTCTCAGCCCGGTCCTCCGAGCTCCCGCGTGCTCCGGCCAGCCTAGCCCGCGAGGCTCCCGGGCGACGGGGTCAGCCGGTTTGACAGGGTGGGGGCCATGAGCGAGACGCAGGACGGTACGGACGTCGTCGAGGCGGCCGTCTCCGAGTGGCTGACGGTGCCCGACGTCGCGGAGCGGCTGGGCACGGACGTGATCAAGGTGCGGGCGCTCCTCAAGGACCGCCAGTTGCTGGCCCGGCGGCGCGGGGAGCGGGACGTGCTCTCGATCCCCGCCGAGTTCGTGCAGGACGGCCCCGACGGGCCCCAGGTGCTCAAGGGCCTGCCCGGGACGCTCGTGCTGCTCGCCGACGCGCGCTACTCGGACGAGGAGGCGCTGCGCTGGCTGTTCAC
The DNA here is from genome assembly GCF_039525035.1 of Sporichthya brevicatena. Lineage (NCBI taxonomy): Bacteria > Bacillati > Actinomycetota > Actinomycetes > Sporichthyales > Sporichthyaceae > Sporichthya > Sporichthya brevicatena. Next base: position 65,431 of record NZ_BAAAHE010000024.1, on the reverse strand, counting down.
CGCCGACGACACGCTGCCCGGCACCCCGGTCGATGCCCTCCGGGCGAACCGCGGCACCGAGGTGCGCCGCCGCGCCCAGGCGCTCGGGTTCTAGGCGGACGGACGGATGCCCGGCGCCCTCAACGTGCGTGACCAGCTCGCCTCGTCCCGGCTGTACCTGTGCACCGACGCCCGCGAGAAGCAGGGTGACCTGCCGGAGTTCCTCGACGCCGTGCTCGGCGCCGGGGTCGACATCGTGCAGCTGCGGCAGAAGGGCATGGAGGCGCGGGACGAGCTCGCCGCCCTCGAGGTCTTCGCCGACGCCGCCGCCCGGCACGGCCGCCTCTACGCGGTGAACGACCGGGCCGACGTCGCCTACGCCTCCCGCGCCGACGTCCTGCACCTCGGGCAGGACGACCTCCCCGTCCCGGACGCGCGCTGGCTGCTCGGGCGGGGCATCCTGATCGGCCGGTCCACCCACGACGAGGACCAGGCCGAGGAGGCCATCGCCGACCCGGCGGTCGATTACTTCTGCGTGGGACCGACGTGGGCGACGCCGACGAAGCCCGGCCGCCCGGCGGCCGGCATCGACCTCGTCCGGTATGTGGCGGGACGGACCCCCAAGCCCTGGTTCGCGATCGGCGGCATCGACCTGCAGAACCTGGACGAGGTGCTCGAAGCGGGCGCCCGCCGGGTCGTGGTGGTCCGCGCGATCACCGAGGCCGACGACCCCGCGGCCGCGGCGGCCGCCTTCGCCGCGCGCCTGCGCTCGGTCTGACCCCTGGGCGGCGTTCGGCCGGATCCTGACGAAGGCCTTGCCTGGCTGGGCCGTCCGAGGAGCTCCGTTACGGCGATGTCACAAAGCTGCGTCAAGTCCGGGGCGGCGGGCTGTGAGAGTCCCTAACGTTTTCGAAGCGGAACCCCTGATTCCGCCGCTGAGCCGGAGACCCCGAGAAGTTCCCGGCCAGGAACGGCGTGTGAGGCGCATCGACCCCCTGCGGTGCGCCTCACCGTCCGTCCACCGCGTTCTCGGACCCGCCGGTCAGGCCCGTCCCGCGCCGCCGGGAGACTGACGCGGTGCGCGCCCTGTCCTACCTCGCCATGCTGGCCGGCTGCCTGGCGTTCACGGTGCCGCTCGAGTGGCTCGTGGGGGCGCGCGTCCTCGCCCAGGGCCGCCGGCTCGCGCTGACGCTGCTGATCGCCGGGACGCCGTTCCTGCTCTGGGACCTGTGGGCGGTCTCGCGGCACCACTGGTCGTTCGACGCCGACCAGACGCTCGGGCTCGAGGTGCCCGGCGGGTTGCCGGTCGAGGAGGTCGCGTTCTTCGTCGTGATCCCGCTGGCGGTCGTGTTCAGCTTCGAGGCCGTCCGGGCGGTCCGGCGCCGGCTGGGCTGGGACTCCGGTTCCGACGTCGGCGTGGGGGACGGGCGATGAACTACACCGCGCTCGCGCTCGTCGGTGTGGTCGTCGCGGTCGTCGTGGACCTCGCGGTGCTGCGGACCCGGCTGCTCACGCGCACGTCGTTCTGGAGCGCCTACGCGATCATCGTGTTCTTCCAACTGCTCTCGAACGGCTGGCTGACCGGGCGCGAGATCGTCCGGTACGACGCGGACACCATCCTCGGCGACGCCGACCCGCAGTTCCTCGGCGACGGGCGGATCGTCTACGCGCCGGTGGAGGACCTGCTGTTCGGGTTCGCGCTCGTGCTCTGGACGCTCGGGGTCTGGACCTGGCTGGGCACCTGGCTGGACGAGCGCCAGGCCCGCCGGGCGCGGACGTAGGCCCCGGCGCCCACGCGCAACCGGGTGCCCAGGCCGACGCGGGCGCGGCGGTCCAGCACGCGGTAGTCGTTGCCCTCGACCTCGTCGAGGATCCCGGCGTAGAGCCGCGTGGCGGCGGCGATCGCGGGCCGGCTGTCGGGGTGCAGCATCGCGACCCCGGGTGCGGCGGCGGCGTACCAGTCCCGGGCCCGCTGAACCTGAAACGCCATCAGGTCGCGGACGGCCGGGGTGTGCTCCCCGCGTTCCAGCTCCGCCCGCGTGACGCCGAACGACGCGAGGTCCTCCAGCGGCAGGTACAGGCGTCCCCGCTCCAGGTCCTCGCCGACGTCGCGGATGAAGTTGGTGAGCTGGAAGGCGATCCCCAGGGCTCGCGCCGGCTCCGCGGCGGCCGCCGGGTCGGCGGGGCGCAGCAGCGGCAGCATCTGCAGGCCGATCACCGCCGCCGAGCCGTGCATGTACGCGTCGAGGTCGGCGAAGGTCGGGTACGTCGCCACCGTCAGGTCGGCGCGCATCGAGTCGAGGAACGCGTCGGTGTGCTCGATCGGGATGCCCCAGGTGCGGGCCGTGTGCACCGCGGCGCGGCCGATCTCGTCGTCGCTGGCGCCGCGCTCGAACTCCGCCCGGCGCGCGGTCGCCCACGCCTCGAAGCGCTCCGCGCGGGCGTCGGCCGGGCCGGCGAGCGTGCCGAGGTCGTCGACGAGCTCGTCCGCGCAGCGGGCGAAGCCGTAGAGCGCCCAGACGTAGGGGCGCCGCGCCGGCGGGAGCAGGAGCGTCGCGAGGTAGTACGTCCGGCCGTACCGGGCGTGCAGCTCCCGGCAGCGCAGGTAGGACCGCCGCAACGCGGGGTCGGTGATCCCGGCCGCGTCCAGAGCAGCGCGGGACGACATGGCCTGCAGGGTAATCGGCCGCGCCGAACCGCTGACGGGGTGCGCCGGCGGGGTACGCCGACGGCCGCCCGGTCCCCGGTAGGGCGGCCGTCGGCCGTCAGTCGAACAGCTCGGAGAGAAAGGAGTGCCGCTTCTTCTTCCGGTAGCCGCCGTAGTACTTGTGCTCGTCGGTGTCGTACTTGCGCTCGTCGTACCGGCGCTCCTCGTCGCGGGGCCCCTGGTAGCGGGGCTCGGGCTGACGGGGCCGCTCCGGCTCCCGGGCCTGCTTCTCGTAGTAGCCGGCCTCGGCGTCGATCAGGCGCTCCAGCTCGCCGCGGTCGAGGAAGATCCCCCGACAGTCGGCGCACTGGTCGATGGTCACGCCGTTGCGCTCGTAGCTGCGCATCTCGGCCTGGCACTTGGGGCAGGTCAAAGCGGTCACGGCAGGCGAACGAAGGGCACCGGCCCGGTGTTCCCGAACCTGGGAAAAGCCTGGCCATTCCGCCTCCGCCCGTGGGGTCGGCGCGTTACCGTCCCGCCATGGTCAGTCCCCGCCGGTTCCTGCCGGTCGCCGTCGCCGTGGTCGCGGCTGCCGCGGTCGCGATCCCGTTCGCCGTGGCCAACGAGATCGGCCCGGGCGACGAGGACACCGTCACGCAGGTCGCCGCCGACGCGACGGCCGCCCCGGCCGCGCCGGTCGACGCCCTGCCGGCGGGCCCGCTGCGCTACGTCGCGCTGGGGGACTCCTACACCTCCGCCCCCGGCGTCCCGCCTGTGGACCCGGCCGCGCCGGCGGTCTGCGGCCGCTCGGCGGCGAACTACCCGCACCTGGTCGCCAAGGCGCTGGGCGCCGAGCTCACCGACGTCAGCTGCGGCGGGGCCGACACGATGGCGCTCTACGAGGAGCAGGCTCCCGGCGTCGGGGCCCAACTCGACTCCCTGTCGCGGGACACCACGCTGGTCACGCTCGGCATCGGCGGTAACGACAACGACCTGTTCGCGACCGCGATCGCCGGCTGCGCGGGCAAGGTGGGCGCCGTCCTCGGGGGCGACGTCGCCGGCGCCCTGGAGGAGCGGAGCTCCTGCCGGGACCGCTACGGCGAGCAGTTCCGCGACGACATCGCCGCCTCCGGCGTGATGATCGAGCAGGCCCTGGAGAACATCCGCGCCGAGGCGCCGCTGGCCAAGGTCGTCGTCGTCGGCTACCCGAACCTGCTGCCGACCACCGAGGCCGGTCGGCTCGCCTGCCTCGCGGCCGGGGTGCCGTTCTCGGCCGAGGACATGGAGTTCCTCGACGAGATCGAGCGCGAGCTCAACGCGATGCTGAGGACCGCCGCCGAGAAGACGAAGAACACCTACCTCGACACGTACACCCCGAGCCTCGGGCACGACATGTGCGCCGCCCCGGGGGTCCGCTGGGTCGAGCCGACGATCCCGCTGTCCCCGGCGGCCCCGGTCCACCCCAACGCCGCCGGTCAGGCCGCGGTCGCCGACGCGCTGGTCGCGCTGCTGCGGTCCTGACCCGGCGGGCCGGTTGTCCCTGCCGGCTAGGTCAGCCGCCGGACTTGCGGCGGAAGGTGCGCTGGGCCTTGGCGGGCCCGTGCGCGGAGTGAACCTTCGAGTCACCGCCGGCCTTCTCGGAGGTCTTGCCCCCGCCCCCGTGCTTCCGGGCCAGGGCCTCGCGGAACTTGGCCTTGGGGTCGTCCCCGGCGAACACGTCCTCGACCGGCTCCTCGGTCTCGTCGGCAGCGGTGGCGTTCTCGGGGGTCTCGTTCTCGGTCATGGGCCAACCATCGCACGGATCACGGCCAGGCGCGCGAGCGATATTCGCGCTGCGGGCCGGTGATGCGTTCCGCGGCCAGCCGGCCGGAGATCAGGACGCAGGGGACCCCGACCCCGGGAACGGTCCCCGAGCCCGCGAACACGACGTTGTCCCACCCGCGGGCGAGGTTGCGGGGACGGAACGGCCCGGTCTGGGAGAACGAGTGCGCCGCGGCGAAAGGGGTCCCGGCGGCCATCCCGCGGGCGGCCCAGTCCGCAGGGGTGGTCACGTCGCGCACCTCGATGCCGGCACCGAACCCGGGATAGCCACGCGACTCCAGTGTCCCGATCATCTGCTCGACGTAGGCGTCCCGGCGTACCGACCAGTCCTGACGGCCCGTCAGGTTCGGGCTGGGGAACAGGACGTAGTACGACGACCGGTCCGGGGGCGCGAGCGTCGGGTCCGAGGCGCTCGGCGTGGTCACGAGGAACGAGGGGTCCGACATGGTCCGGCCGTCGCTGATGACCTCGCGGAAGGTCTCGCGCCACGCGGTGCCGAACGTGATCTCGTGGTGGGCGCGGTCCGGGTACGTGGCGGTGGAGCCCGCCAGCAGGAGCACGCACGAGGGCGAGTAACCCAGACGGCTCAACCGGCGCGGTCCGCCGCCGAGCAGGGTGTGCCAGGCCGTCGGCAGGTCCGGGGTGAGGACGAGGGCGTCGCAGGCGATGCGCTCGCCGGCGGCGGTGTGGACGGCGACCGCCCGGCCGCCGGCGCGCTCGACGCGGGCGACCTCGGTGCCGTAACGGATGTCGACGCCGTGCTTGGTCGCGGCACCGGCGAGGGCGGCGGGCAGGGCGTGCATCCCGCCCCGGGGGAAGTACACGCCCGCCACGGTGTCCATGTAGGAGATGACGGCGTACAGGGCGAGCGCGTCGTAGGGGGACCGGCCCGCGTACATCGCCTGGAAGGTGAACACCCGGCGGGTGCGGTCGTCGCGCAGGTAGCGCCCGACGCGCGGGGCGAGGCGGCCGAACCCGCCGGCGGCCACCAGACGGGCCAGGTTGGGGGTCAGCAGGCCGAGGGGTGAGTCGACGTTGCGGTCGATGAAGTCCCGCATCTCGTAGCGGTAGAGCCGGTGCAGCCAGCGCACCATGCGGCGGTACCCGTCGGACTCGGCCGGGCCGCAGAGCTCGGTGATCGCGCCGGCCATCGCGTCCGGGTCGGTGTGGACGTCGAGCGACGACCCGTCGGCGAAGCGGGCCCGGTACGCGGGGGTGAGGGGCAGCAGGTCCAGCCAGTCGTCGAGGTCCTCACCGACGCAGTCGAGCGCGTCGGCGACCAGGCCGGGCATCGTCAGGACCGTCGGGCCCGTGTCGAACCGGTAGCCGTCGCGGTCGAGCCGCCCCGCCCGTCCGCCCGGGAGGTCCTCGCGTTCGAGGACGACGACCTCGCGCCCGGCGCCCGCGAGACGGAGCGCGGCGGACAGACCCGCGAGACCGGCGCCGACCACGACGACGCGGTCGGTCGGTCCGGAGACGGTTCTCATTCGTGCCGCTGCGTCGCCGCGACCACGAGGTCGGCGAGAACCTGACGCGCCGTCGGATCGACGATGGGCGCCTCGGCCAGTGCGTCGACCGCCTGGGTGGTGAGGCGCTCGATCATCTTCTCGACCTCGTCCACCGCGCCGCTGCGGACGAGCACCCCGCGCAGCTGCTCCACGCCGGCGGCGTCGAGCTCCGGGTCGCCGAGCAGGGTGCGCAGCGTGGTGCGGTCGGCGTCGTCGGCAGCGGACATCGCGGTCGCGACGAGGACGGTGCGCTTGCCCTCGCGCAGGTCGTCGCCGGCCGGCTTGCCGGTGCGCTCCGGGTCGCCGAAGACCCCGAGGAGGTCGTCGCGGAGCTGGAACGCCTCCCCGAGCGGGATGCCGAAGGCGGAGAACGCCTCGACCAGTGCCGGTTCCGCCCCGGCCAGGGTCGCCCCGAGCTGCAGCGGCCGCTCGACGGAGTACTTCGCGGTCTTGTAGCGCAGGACGCGCAGGGCGCGGGAGAGCGCGGCCCCGTCGGCAGACCCGGTCGGGTCGTCCCCGGCGGACTGGGCGACGAGGTCGAGGTACTGGCCGGCGATGACCTCGGTGCGCATGGCCTCGAAGACCGCGATGCCCGCGGCGACGCGGTCGGCGGGCAGACCGCAACCGCGCAGCAGTTCGTCGGACCAGGCGAGGACGAGGTCGCCCAGCAGGATCGCGGCGCCGTACCCGAAGCCCTCCGGCGCCCCGGCCCAGCCGGCGGTGCGGTGCAGCTGCTCGAACTGGCGGTGGGCCGAGGGCCGGCCGCGGCGACGGTCGGAGCCGTCCATGACGTCGTCGTGGACCAGCGCGCTGACGTGGAGCAGCTCGAGCGCGGCCGCCGCGGCGACGATCCCGTCGCCGTCCGGTGCGCCGGCGGCGCGGTGGCCCCAGTAGCAGAACGCGGGGCGCAGCAGCTTGCCGCCGGTGGTCAGCTCGCGCAGGACCGCGACCGGTGCCTCGAGCTCGGGCCCGAGGGCGGTCACGAGGCCGGCCCGCTGCTCGAGGTGCGCCGAGAGTCGTGCGGACACCCGCTCGCGCAGATCGGCCGGGTCCACGGCGGTCATGGCGGGCAACTCCGTCCGGTCGCTCGTTCTCAGGTCGAGGAGGAAGTCGAGGAAAAAGTGGTGCAGGTCACGGGCCGGTCCTCGGGCGCGGACCGCACGGTCCGGGCGTAGCCCGATCGCTAGCCTGGGTCCACTATGACGACCGGATCCGGCCCGCGACCCGCGGGGTCCACGCTCGGCGCGACGCTGCGCGACCTGCTCGCGAGCGGCGGCCGGTCGTACTCGTTCGAGTTCTTCCCGCCGAAGACCGACGAGGGCGAGCGGACGCTGTTCGAGACGATCCGTCAGCTCGAGCCGCTGGCGCCGACGTTCGTGTCCGTCACCTACGGGGCCGGCGGGTCGACGCGGGACCGCACGGTCCGCATCGTCGAGCGGATCGCGACCGAGACGACGCTGACCGCCGTCGGTCACCTCACGTGCGTGAGCTCCTCGCGGGCCGACCTGCGGTCGGTCATCGGCAGCTTCGCCGGCGCGGGCATCCGCAACGTCCTCGCGCTGCGCGGCGACCCGCCCGGTGGGCCGGGCGCGCCCTGGGAGTCGCACCCGGAGGGGCTGGAGCACGCCGACGAACTCGTCCGCCTGCTGCGGGAGCTCGGCGACTTCTGCGTCGGCGTCGCCGCGTTCCCGGAGGGCCACCCCGAGTCGCCCGACCTGGACTCGGACGCCAAGTACCTGGCGCTCAAGGCCGCGGCCGGCGCCGATTTCGCGGTCACGCAGTTCTTCTTCGACGCCGACGACTACTTCCGTCTCGTCGACCGCGCGGGCGCTCACGGCTGCACCATCCCGATCCTGCCGGGGATCATGCCGGTCACGAACCTCTCGCAGATCCAGCGCTTCGCAGAGCTGTCGGGTGCGGCCTTCCCGGCGGCCCTCGCCGAGCGGCTGCAGGCCGTCGCGGACGACCCGGCCGAGGTCCGGCGGATCGGCGTCGAGTTCGCCACCGAGCTGTGCTCGAAGCTGCTCGACGGCGGCGCGCCCGGCCTGCACTTCTACACGCTCAACCGTTCGACCTCGACCCTGCAGATCTACCAGGCGCTCGGGCTCGGTCCCGCGCGAACTGACACCACGTCATGACTGACACCGCGTCATGACCTCGCGCGAGGAGTACCTCGCCGCGTGGGCCGCCGGACACGGTGGCCACGACCCGAGCCGCGGGGGTCGCGCTGAGCGTGGCTGGTTCGCCCTCGTCCACCGCGTCGCGCTGCCGCTGCGGGGTGTGCACCCCGACGCGTTGACAGCGGTCGCGGTCGCGTGCGCGGGGGTGGCGGCGGTCCTGGCCGGCGGCGACCCCCGGCTCTGTCTGCTCGCCGCCGCGCTCGTCCTCGTCTCGGCCGTGCTCGACGGCGTCGACGGAGCGGTCGCGGTGATGACCGGGCGTGCGAGCCGGTGGGGTCACCTCGTCGACTCGCTCGGGGACCGGCTGGCGGAGGTGTTCTTCGGCATCGCCCTGTACGAGGCGGGCGCGCCGGGTCCGGTGTGCGCGGGTGCGGTGGCGAGCAGTTGGCTCCAGGAGTACGCCCGCGCCCGGGCCGGCGCCGGCGGCCTGACCGACATCCTCGTCGTGACCGTGGCCGAGCGGCCGACCCGTGTGATCGCGACCGTCCTCGGCCTGCTCACCGTGGGCCTGCTCGGGCAGAACTCGGTCGGGGAGTTCGACGCCGAGATCGCCGCGTTCTGCGGCGCGGTGCTCTGGCTCGCGCTCGGGCTCGTCGGCCTCGCCCAGCTCGGTCGCGCGCTGCGCCACGCGCTACGGCCGGGCGGGACGGCGGCGGGTTCCTAGCCATCGTCCGAACGGATGAGCGGAGTCCGTCCGCACGACGGAATCGGGTCCGCCCCTCCGGATGATGTCGCAGGCCGGTGGGAAGGGGATTCTTTCTTCCACGGCAGGACATTCGGGGACGGCGCGCTACCGCTCGCGCGACCGGGTCCGGGTTCCTGACGGAGATCGAGCGCGTCCGGCCCGTCGGGGTGCACCGCCGGGTCGGGACGCGTGAGACGTCCCGAGATCGCTGTTGATCCTGCTGAGGGGGCTGGATCACCGGCGATCTCGGCGTTTAACGCCGGGTGTGCCGGCTGGGTGGCCCCGGCTCAGGCCTTGCCGATCGTCTCCGCCACCAGCGCCGACCCGAGCGGCGCGAACGCGAGGCCGGGACCGGGGTGGGCGGACCCGCCGACCTGGTAGAGGCCGGCGACGTCGGTCGTGTTCGCCGGGCGGAAGACGGCACCCTTGAGGCCGTGCAGCGCCGCGCCCCCGAGCGCACCGCCGGGGGAGCCGGAGCGGCGTTCGACGTCGGCGGGCGTGTGGGCCTCGAACCAGTGGAGTCGGGCGGAGACGTCGAAGCCCCGGTTGTCGAGGACGCCGAGGAGGTGCCGCGCGTACGCCTCGGTCTGCGCCGCGGTCCAGTCCACCTCGCCCTTGGCGGTTCCGTGACGGGGCGTCACCACGCTGACGGTCAGAGCGCTCGCGCCCGCGGGGGCGTCGGCCGGGGTGAGGAACAGCGTCGGGTCGGCGGGCGGGCGACCGGCGTCGAACACCTCCACGAGTTCTGCGACCGGGTCCAGGCCGAACGACATCGTGGGCAGTTGGTCAGCCGTGCCGTCGAGCGCGAGGGACAGGGTGAAGGCGGAGGCGCTGCGCTCCGCCGTGCGGGGGCGGCGGGCGAGGAACTCGGCGGTGAGTGAGGCGTCCACCGCGGAGACGACGATGTCGGCGGGCAGCGTGCTGCCGTCGGCCAGGCGAACGCCCCGGACGGTGCCGCCGTCGTGCTCGATCCCGGCGACCGCGGTGCCGTAGCGGATCTCGGCGCCGCGCTTCTCCGCCCGCTCGGCGGTGGCGTCGACGAGCAGCCGGATCCCGCCGACGACGCGCCACGTTCCGAAGGTGTGCTCCATCGCCGGCCAGACGGCGACGGCCGTGGCCGCTCGGCGAGGGTCGGACCCGAGCCGCAGCGCGTACGAACCGCCGACGGCGCGCAGGCGGGGGTCGCGGAGCTGACGCTTCATCAGGTCGTGGAGGGTCTTCTGCGGCGTCAGTGCGGAGAGCCACGCCCGACCGGTCCTCGTCCGCAGCGCCTGCAGGCGGGAGGTCGGCGGGGCGTTGACGAATCCCTGCCGGAACGTCGCCCACAGGTCGCTGCCGGTGGCGAGGAAGGTGTCCCAGTCCTCCGCGGCGGTCGTGCCGAGCCCGGCGGCGATCGCCTCCATCGTCCCGGCGCGCGTGGCGTTCGGGATGTCGATGCGTGTGCCGTCCGCGAACTGCCAGCGCATCGCCGGGTCCACCGGCACGAGGTCGAGCACGCTCTCCAGCGGCGTCGTCTTGCCAGTCTTGCGGAACAGGTCGCGGTACCCCGCGGGGAGCTGCACGAGCGTCGGGCCGGTGTCGAAGCCGAAGCCGTCCCGCTCGAACCGGCCGGCCTGCCCGCCGGGTCCGTCCGCGCGCTCGCAGACGACCACGTCGTGCTTGAGCCGGGCGAGACGCAGCGCGGCCGCGAGCCCCGAGAGCCCCGCGCCGATCACCACCACCCGTGCCACGAGCGGTCACCCTAACTTCCCCGGGATGACGTCCCGCACGGGCGAGTGTCGGCCCGCACGAGGGCTGACAGGGGCCCCCGGCGGGATGACGTCCCGCAGGGGTGGGGTGTCGGCCCGCACGAGGGCTGACAGGGGTGCGCCAGGGACGTCATCCCGCAGAGATGGGTAGGTCGGGCCGGGGGTCAGGGGCCGGGGGTCAGGGGCCGAGGTCAGGGGAGGGGGCGGCCCTTCCAGGTCAGGGTGCCGCGGCGGCGGGCGCGGACGGAGTCGGCGAGCAGGAACGCGGCGGCGGCGGTCGAGGCGGGGTGGGCGAGGACGTCGGGCCAGACGCGGGAGCCGACGCGGCGGGCGACGAGCGCGCGGCCCGCGGCGCCGGCGGCGTACCCGGCCAGCCCGAGCCGGGAGCCGCGCAGGGCGGCCACGGCCGGCACCGGCCCGAGGAGCAGGAGCACCCCGCACACCGCGGCGGCGGGGACGACGCGGCCGCCGGCGCCGAACGCGGCCCACAGCCACTTGGTGTGGCCGGCCCGCAGCTCGGTCCAGCCCGCGTACATGCGGCACGACGCGACGTCGGAGCCGACCACCATGCCCGCCCGGTGGCCTGCCCGCTTGGCCGCGCGGGCGAGCTCGATGTCGTCGACGACCCGGTCGCGGACGGCGTCGTGGCCGCCGAAGGCGTCGTAGGTCGCGCGTTCGACGACGAGGAACTGGCCGATCGCCGCGGCGGTCGACGGTCGGAGCGAGTGCTCCGCCGGCCGGACCGGCAGCGTCGACAGCCAGCTCCAGGCGAGCAGCGGCTGGACGAGGCGCTCGCCGGGTGAGTCGGTGACCTGACGTGGCATCAGCGACAGCAGCTTCAGCCCGGACTCGGCCATCACCGCGAGTGCGGCCGCCACCGCCCGCGAGTGCAGCAGGACGTCCGCGTCGACGAAGACCAGCACGTCGCCGGTCGCCTCCGCGGCCAGGCGGGCGCAGGCGTGCGGTTTGCCGAGCCGGCCCGGCGGCGGGGGCTCCCCGGTCAGGACGCGGACGCGCGGGTCGTCCACGGCGACGGCGCGGGCGAGGTCGCCCGTGCCGTCGGTGGAGCCGTCGTCGAGGACCAGGATCTCCAGGTCCGCCACGCCCTCCTGAGCGAGCAGCGCGCGCAGGCACCGGCCCACCACCGCGGCCTCGTCGCGGACCGGGAGGAGCACGGAGACGCGCCGCCCGGGCGGGACGTCGGGGGCGTCGGGCCGCGCCACCCGCACCGTCACGACGTTCGCCGCCGCCAAGGCCGCCCCGCCGAGGGAGAGCAGCGCCCCGGCCGCGACCGCGGCGCGTCCCGGCGAGCTCATGCCCGGCCGGCGCGCGCGGAGCCGGGGCGGGCCGCGCCGATCCGGCAGAGGGCGAAGGGCACGGCGACGGCCCCCATCGCGGCGCCGCCGATCAGTCCGACCGCGGGGCGGTCGAAGAACGCGAGGTTGCCGAGGACCTGCGCGGCGTACGTCCAGAGGTACAGGACGGCCGGCAGCAGGTCGCCCGGGTCGGCGGCGCCGGGAGCCCGGGGCACCGTCCGGTCGAGCAGGGCCATCAGCAGGACCGAGACGACGATCCAGCCCGCGTAGTTGGTCAGCGGGACGTCGGGGGAGCCGGGCAGGGCGGGGCTCGGGTCGGCCCAGGCCCAGTAGCCCTCCTCGACCATCTGCGGGTCGAGGAACAGGTCCCAGCTCGCGAGCGCCCAGCCGCCGACCAGGGCGGTCGCCGCCGCCCTCCGGTCCCGGGTGAGCCGCCGGGCGACGAGCAGCGCCGGGTACGCCGTCATCGACCAGGCCAGGGGAATGACGAGCGGGACGCCGGCCACCGTGGCGCCGAGCCCGTCGCCGTAGGAGTACTCGCCGAACGGGAAGCCGGTGTGCACGCCGAGTGCCTCCACGGCGGCCGACGCGACGCACACCAGCCCGAACGTCCGCAGCGCCACGCCGGCCCCGGACCGCACGACCAGGTGGCTCACGACGACGGCGAAGGTCACCGTGACGGTCGCGACCGTCAGCCGGTCACGCGCGGTGCCCGACACGAGCGGGTAGGCGATCTGGCAGGCGACGGCCGCCGCGAGCAGCGTCCAGGCGAGCCGTACCCCCGCGAGGTTCCGGTCCGGGCGCCGCGCGGTCTCGAGCGCGGGCAAGTCAGACGCTCAGGCCAGGGGCCGCAGGATCGAGAACGTCTCCCGGCCGGGCGCGGCGATGGCCGCGAAGCGCCCGACGTTGGGGACGTCCATCGGGGCGACCGCGACGGAGGCGCCGAGCTTGGTGGCCTTCTCGGCGGTGGCGTCCACGTCCGCGACCTGGAACGTCACCGACCAGTACGGGCCCGGGGCCGAGCCGGGCGGGAGCGGGGAGAAGCCGGCCACGCCCTGCTGGCCGAGCATCGCGACCGCACCGGTGGAACCGGACGGGTCCGCGCCGCGGACCGACCAGCCGAAGACCGCGGTGTAGAACGCGGCGGCGCGCGGGATGTCCGGCGTCACGAGGTCCGACCAGTACCAGGTGCCGGGCACGCGGGTGATGCGCGCGCCGATGTGGTCACGGGCCTGCCACAGGGTGAGCACGCCGCCCTGCGGGTCGGCGCAGGCGGCGCCGCGGCCGAGGTTGAGGATGTCGCCGGGGCCCGCGATGAGCGTGCCACCGTTGGCCTTGACGGTCGCGACGGACGCGTCGACGTCCCGCACCGCGATGTAGACGTTCCAGCTCGGCCGGGTGCCCTTCTGGCACGGACCGAGGCCCGCCACGGGGCGGCCGTCGAGGAGGAAGGTGGCGAAGCCGTCCTCGTCGTCCACCGAGCTCCAGCCGAAGAGCTCGGAGTAGAACTCCTTGCCGGCGGCGGCGTCGTGGCAGGCGACGTCCACCCAGCACGGGATGCCGGGTGCGTAGCTGTCGACGTAGGTCACGACGTTCTCCCCTTCTCCGCGCGGACGGCGCGTGCGCAGCCTACTTCGCGAATCTTCGTGCGCGCTTCAGGTCTCGGAGCAGGACCTTCGCGGCACTCCGGCCCGAGGCTCCGAACACACCGCCGCCCGGATGGGTCGAGGCGCCGGTGAGGTAGAGGCCGGGCAGGGGCCCACGGTAACCCGAGAGCTCGGGGACCGGTCGCAGGGCGAACATCGCATCGAGCGCCATCTCGACGTGCATGACATTGCCCCGACGCAAACCCAGCTCACGTTCGAGGTCGAGCGGAGTCTGGACGTGGGTGTCCAGGACGCCCGCGGCGAACCCGGGGGAGAAGGCCTCGACGCGTGCGACCGCCGCCTCACCGGTGGCCGCGCGCACCTCGTCCCACCCCGGTCCGGCGAGGTCGTAGCGGTGCCACTGCGCCCACAGCGTCACGGTGTGGCGGCCGGGCGGGGCGAGGCTGGGGTCCTGCACGGTCGGGGTGAGGGCGAGCACCGCGGGCCGCGCCGGGGGTCGGGCAGCGAGGTAGTCGGCGTAGGCCGCGCGCAGCTCGGCCCGGTCGGTGACGAGCAGTTGCATGCCGTGCCCCGCGTCGGCAGGGGCGCCGGGGTAGGCGGGCAGGGCCGAGGTCGCGAGCCGGACGGCCACCCCGATGCCGTCGCCGACCCGGATGCGTGGCCGCACGCCGGACGGTTCGACCCCGGCGGCGGCGAGCAGGTCCAGAGTCTCCAGGACGTGGGCCCCGGAGAGGACGGCCCGGGCACTGACGGTGCGTCCGCTCGCGGTCCGGACGCCGGTGACCCGGCCGGCGGACGTCGTCACCGCGGTCGCGGCGTCGCCGAGGTGGAGCCGACCGCCGGAGCGGGCCAGCCGTTCGGCGAGGGCCCGGGAGAGCTCGCCGGAACCGCCGACCGGCCGCCCCGGCGCGCGCAGGTGCATCAGGCCGATCCAGGACAGGTGCCCGACCGTGCCCGGCTCGTGCGGCGGTGGGCCCGACTGCGCCGCGAGCCACGCCAGCGCCGCGCGGAGGCGCTCGCTGCGGAACGTGGCGTCGAGGAGGTGGTCGGCCGGTTGCAGGAACCAGCGTGAGGTCTCGCCGCCGCCGCGGGCGCGGCCCAGGGTCGCCACCTTGCGGGCGATCCGACCGGGGGTCGGGGGCCCGGCGAGGACGTCGAGGATCCGCCGGCAGGCGGGGGTGAACTCGGCGATCAGCGCCCGGTACGCCGCGGCGTCCGCCGGCCCGCAGGCGGCGGCGATGGAGTCGCACGTGCGGTCGAGGTCGGTCGCGAAGACGAGTCCGGGGGAGTCCGGGTCCGGCCCCGGCGCGTACGCCCACGGGTCGGCGTCGAGGTAGCGCAGACCGCACTCACCGAGGCCGAGTTCCTCGATGATCCCGGTATGACGGACCATCACATGCAAGCTGGAGCCGCGATCCACGCGGTGGCCGGGGAAACGTTCGACGGTGGAGACCGCGCCGCCGACGACGGTGTCGCGCTCGAGAACCTCGACCTCGAGGCCGGCGGCCGCGAGATAGCAGGCCGCGACCAGCGCGTTGTGGCCGGCGCCGACGACCGCGACGTCGCAGCGGGAGTTCACGACCGCCGGCTGCGCTGCCGGCCGCCGGTCCGCTCGAGATACGCCCGCCCGCGCGGGGAAAGTTCGTACCCGACGGCGAGGCTGTGGGTGAGGCCCAGGTTCTTCAGCTTGCGGACGTCGATCTTGAACGGCTGGGTCTCCCGGCCGTAGGCAGCGGCGAGGTCGGGAGCGCGCACGCCGGGCTGCTCCGCGATCGTCCGCAGGTACTGCCGGGTCCAGGGCCCGTGCGAGCTCGCCGCGTCGAGGCGGTCGAGGCGGCGGGTGATCTCGGCGACGGCGGCGTCGTCGAGCGCGTCGTCGGCGGCGAGCGCGGCGCGCGGGTCGGGGTCGGTCGCGAGCGTGAACTCGATCCGCCACAGCGGGTGCGCCGGGTCGCCGGGGAGCTCGGAGAGCAGCTGCTCGGGGCTCGGCCGGCCCGCGCGCCGGGCATCGGCCTTCGTCAGCTTCGCGGGGTCGACCGCGCGCACCGAGGTCACGTCGATCCGCCCGGCGTTGGTGCGGTAGGTCCGGCCGGCGATCACGCGCGGCGCGGCCCAGCGCCGGAACTGGACCGTGACGGCGCCCGCGGCCGCCGCGCGGGCGTCGGGCCCGGTGAAGCGCACCGCTCAGCCCTTCCGCTCGGCCTCGATCGCGGCCTGCACCGCCTCCGGCGAGCGGCCGACGACCGCGCTGCCGTCGGCCGCGGTGAGGATCGGGCGCTGAATCAGCTTGGGGTGGGCGGCCAGGGCCTCGATCCACCGCTCGCGGTTGTCGGCGTCCTTCGGCCAGGACTTCAGGCCGATCTCACCGGCCACGGCCTCGCCGGTCCGCGCGATGTCCCACGGTTCGAGCCCGAGCCGGTCCAGGACGTCGCGGATCTCGGCGGCGGTCGGCGGGTCGTCCAGGTACCGGCGGACGGTGTAGCGAACGCCGGCGGCGTCCAGGTCCGCGACTGCGGTGCGGCACTTCGAGCACGCGGGGTTGAGCCAGATCTCCATGCGGCCGAACCTATTGCAACGGTGCGGGACCGCCCCGGCGGCGTTATTTACTCGGAGTAAGTTCTGCCGTAGCGTGGACGGTCGACGGATGTCCCGGAGGAAGGAAGAGCGCATGGACCGGCGGATCCTGATCACCGGAGCAGCCTCCGGGCTCGGTCGTGCGCTCGCCCGCGCGGCTGCCGACGACGGCGCCCGGGTGCTGCTCACCGACCGCGACGCGGCGGCGGGGGAGCTGGCCCGGCTGGAGCTGGCCGAGCGCCTGCGCGAACGCGGCGGGAACCCGGACCGGGTCGCCTTTCTCGCCCTCGACGTCCGCGACGACGCCGCCTGGGACGGTGCGCGCGAGTGGTGCGCGGAGCACTGGGGAGGACTCGACGTCCTCGTGAACAACGCCGGGGTGGCGGCGGCCGGCCCGATTGCCGACATCCCCATGGCCGACTGGGACTGGATCCTCGACATCAACCTCAAGGGCGCCATCCGCGGCGTGCGGACGTTCGTGCCGATGTTCGAGGCGCAGGGCGCCGGGCACGTCGTCAACATCGCCTCGCTCGCCGGGCTGATGAACCTCGGGAACATGGCGTCGTACAACGTCACCAAGGCCGGCGTGATCTCGCTGTCGGAGACGATGCGCTGCGAGCTGGAGCCGCTGGGGATCCGGACCACCGTGGTCTGCCCGAGCTTCTTCGCGACGAACCTCGCCGACACGATGCGGACGACCGACCCGGCCTTCGAGGTGATGGCACGTCAGGCCATCGCGGGGGACCTGTTCCCCGGTCCGAAGCTGACCGCCGACGACGTGGCGCGCAAGGTCCTGCGGGCCGTCGACCGGCGGAAGTTCCTGCTGCTGCCGCACATCGAGACGCGGCTGCTGTACGCGATGAAGCGGCTCGCGCCGACCCCGTTCGCGAAGGGTCTGGCCGCGGCCAACCAGCTCGTGCAGAAGCGGTTCGGAACGAATTCGGCCGGCCGCCTGCGGGCGACCGGCCGAATGCGCTGACCCCTGATCAGCTTGATACCTGACTGAGCGTCATCGCTTCAGGTCGATGACGACCCGCTTCGGGTTCGTCAGGTGGCTCACGCTGTAGCTCTTGAGGCTCTTGACGCCGACGCCGAACGTCACGTGGCCCTCGAAGTCGCACGCCATCCGGACGCCCTTGAGCGTCTTCAGGCTGTAGTTCGCGGTCGACAGTCGACCCGGGCCCGAGTACGTGCTCTTGCCCTTGTCGTTGTGCGCCTGAGCCGGCGTCAGGTCGATCTTGAGGATCTTGTCACCGGGGATCGTCAGCTTGTCGCCCTTGCCGCAGCTGTAGAGGCTGTTGACGAGGGAGAGCTTCACGGTCGGCTTCTTGCCCGTGTAGTCGATGACCACGCGGTCGAAGTTGCTGTGCGCGCCGGTGCGCAGGTTCTTGACCGTAGCGGTCTTCGCGGCCGCGTCGGCGGACGCGACGACGCCGACCAGGCCGGTCCCGGCGAGTGCGGTCGCGGCGAGGGCGGCGACGGCGGTCTTGCGGTTGCGGAGCTGGAACATCTCTTCCCCCTGGGGTGTCGGGCAGTGCATCGGGTGGGCAACTCGGTTGGGCAACTCGGTTGGGCAACTCGGTCGGGCAACTCGGTGGTGACTGCACAGGAGACGCCGAGGGGTGCGAATCGGTTTACCGGACTTACCGGACAAATTTTTCGGGCGGCGGCGCGCCGGAGACATCGGTGCTTGCCAGATTGTCGGGGGTGGGGGGCACTGTTCTCCGTGTCGAACAGATGTTCGAGCGACTGACCCCCCGCGGTCGCTCGGACCGGTTCGACACCACTCACCGGCCGGGCGGCCGGCCTCGACCCCCGCCCGCCCGGCCCGGTGGGAGAGCTCGGTCCCGGTCCGCCCGGGGCCGCACGGGAGAGCGAGGAGTCGACATGAGCCTGGTCATCGAGCACCCGGCCGCGCCGCGTTCCGGGGCGCCGGAGCTGCTGAACGCCGCCGGCCACTGCCTGGCCGCCGCGAACGCAGCGACGCGTCCCGTCGACCGGTACGCCGCCGCCCACCTCGCCGCGCTCCGCGGCGCGGCTGCCGTCCTTGCGGTCCGCGCGCAGCCCGTGACGGGCAAGCGGCGCCGCCCGCGCTCCGCGTGGGAACTGCTCGTCGTGGTCGCGCCCGAGCTCTCGGAGTGGGCCGCGTTCTTCGCCGCCAACGCCGGCAAGCGCGCCGCGGCGGAGGCGGGCCTCACCCGCTCCGTCACGGCCCGCGAGGCCGACGACCTGATGCGGGACGCGGCGACGTTCGTCGCCCTCGTCGCTGCCATGCTCGATGTGCCCTGCCCGCAGGCGGCCTGCCTCTAGAGCTGAGACAGCGTCAGAGTCGCGTCAGAGCCGGCGTCAGGGAGAGGCCAGCCGCGCGAGCGACGGCGGGAGCTTGGACGCCGCGGCCCGGTCGAGCAGCCAGAGGGTCCGCGTCCGGCCGGAGGCGCCCGCTGCCGGGATCTGCATCGGCCCCGCGCCGGAGAGCGCGAGGTGGACCGCCGACGCCTTGTCCTCGCCGGCGACGACGAACCAGACCTCCTTGGCGCCGCGGATCGTCGGCATCGTCAGGCTGATGCGCGTGGGCGGCGGCTTGGGGGATCCCCGGACCCCGACGACGGAGCGGACCTCCTCGTACAGCGCCGGCTTCTCCGGGAACAGGGAGGCGACGTGCCCGTCCGGGCCGACGCCGAGCAGGCACACGTCGAAGCTGGGCGCGATGCCGTGGTCCTCCGGCCGCGCCGCGGCCTTGAGTTCCGCGGCGTAGCGCTCGGCGGCAGCCTCCGGGTCGTCGCCGTCGGGTCCGTCGCTCGCGGGCATCGGGTGCACCCGCGCCGGGTCGACGCCGACCTTGTCGAGCAGGGCCGCACGGGCCTGGGTCTCGTTGCGGTCGGCGTGCCCGAGCGGCAGGAAGCGCTCGTCGCCCCACCAGATGTCGAGGTTGCGCCAGTCGATCGCGTCGCGGGCCGGCATGTCCGCGAGCGCCCCGAGGGTGGCGATGCCGACGCTGCCCCCGGTGAGGACCACCGACGCCCGTCCGGTCGCCGCCTGCACGTCGACGAGACGGGTCACGAGGCGCGCCGCGACGGCGGCGGCGAGGGTCGGCGGGTCGCGGTGGACCAGGACGGTGGTGGCCATGCAGGTGCTCCTGTGCGTGACGGGTGCGGCGGATCAGTCAGACGGGCTGGCGGGCGGGAACGGCGGCGAGGCACTCGGCGAAGATCTCGTCCGGGTCGAGGCGGCGCAGTTCCTCCGCCATCAGCTCGGAGAGGGACCGGCGGGGGAGCGCGATCGGGCGCTCCGGCCAGCCGGGGGCGCACAGGGTGGCAAGAGCGCCGTCGGTGCGCACGACCGCGATCTCGCCGTCCGGGGTGCGCAGGCGGACCTCGGTCAGGCCGGGGCCGTCGGAGGTCCGGCGCTCGATCGGGACACCGAGGCGAAGCTCCAGCCAGCGCGCGAGGAGTTCGGTGCTCGGGCTGTCGGGTTCCCCGGCCAGGACGCCGCTCTCGACGGCGGCATGCGGCTGGTCGAACGCGGCGGCGAGGACGCTGCGCCAGCGGGTCAGCCTCGTCCAGGACAGGTCGGTGTCGCCCTCGGCGTACGTCGCGGCCCGCCGGGCGAGCGCGGCGCGGGGATCCGCGGCCGACGCGAGGTCGGTGATCCGCCGCTGGCTCAGCGCGCCGATCGGGTCCGCGGCCGGGTCGTCCGGCGGCTCGCCGGGCCAGAAGGTGACGACGGGCGCGTCGGGGCCGAGCAGTGGCAGCACGACGGAGCCGCCGTGCGCGGCCAGCTCGCCGTGCAGATCGAGCACCACGAGTTCACCGGGACCGCGCTCGCCGCTGCCGCACACCTCGGCGTCCAGTCGCGCGACGCCGGAGTCGGGCCGCCGCCGGGCGACGAGGATCCGCGCCGGGTGCTCGGCCGCGCTCCGCACCGCCGCCTCGACCGCCTCGGTGTGCTCCTCGCCGTCGGTCACGACCACCAGCGTCAGGACCTGCCCGGTCGCCTGGCTGCCGCCGGCCCGCCGGGCCGCGATCAGCGCACGCCCGATCGCCGACGCGGTGGTGTTGGTCAGAACCTCACTCACGGGCGCCGCCAGACCCGACCGTCGCGCGCCAGCAACTCGTCCGCACTCGGTGGCCCCCAGGTGCCGGCGGCGTAGCCCTCGGGCGAACCCTGGGTCGCCCAGAACTCCTCGATCGGGTCGAGGACCTGCCAGGACAGCTCGACCTCACGGGCGCGGGGGAACAACGGCGGGTCGCCGAGCAGGACGTCGAGGATGAGCCGTTCGTAGGCCTCGGGTGAGCTCTCGGTGAAGGCGCCGCCGTAGGCGAAGTCCATCGTCACGTCCCGGACCTCCATGGCCGAGCCGGGCACCTTCGAGCCGAAGCGCACCGTCGTGCCCTCGTCCGGCTGGATCCGGCACACCAGGGCGTTCTGGCCGAGCTCCTCGGTGGCCGTGGTCTCGAACGGCAGGTGCGGCACCCGCTGGAACACGAGCGCGACCTCCGTGACCCGCCGGCCGAGGCGTTTGCCGGTGCGCAGGTAGAACGGCACCCCGGCCCAGCGGCGAGTGTCGAGTTCGAGCTTCACGGCGGCGTAGGTCTCGGTGGTCGAGTCGGCGGGGATGCCCTCCTCCTCGCAGTAGCCGACGACCTTCTCGCCGCCCTGCCAGCCGGCGGTGTAGCGCCCGCGGGCGGTCGAGCCGGCGAGGTCGGCCGGCAGCCGGATCGCGGAGAGCACCTTCTCCTTCTCCGCGCGCAGGTCGTCGGGGGAGAACGAGACCGGCTCCTCCATCGCCGTGAGCGCGAGCAGCTGGAGCAGATGGTTCTGCAGGACGTCGCGGGCGGCGCCGATCCCGTCGTAGTAGCCGGCGCGGCCGCCGATGCCGATGTCCTCGGCCATCGTGATCTGCACGTGGTCGACGAAGTTGCGGTTCCAGATCGGCTCGAAGAGTTGGTTCGCGAAACGCAGCGCCAGGATGTTCTGGACCGTCTCCTTGCCGAGGTAGTGGTCGATCCGGAACACCGACGAGGGCGGGAAGACCTCCTCGACGATCCGGTTCAGCTCCTGGGCGCTCGCGAGGTCGTGGCCGAACGGCTTCTCGATGACGACCCGCCGCCACGAGTCCCCGTGCGAGTCGGTCAGGCCGTGCTCCTTGAGCTGGCCGACCACCTCGGCGAAGAACTTCGGCGGGATCGAGAGGTAGAAGGCGTGGTTGCCCCCGGTGCCTCGGCTCTCGTCGAGCTCGGCGAGGGTCTTGGCGAGCGTCCCGAACGCGGCGTCGTCACCGAAGTCGCCCGGGACGAAGCGCATGCCCTCGGACAGCGACGCCCAGGTCTCCTCGCGGAACGGCGTCCGCGCGTTCTCCCTCACCGCGTCGTGGACGACCTGCGAGAAGTCCTGGTCCTCCCAGTCCCGGCGGGCGTACCCGACGAGGGAGAAGCCCGGGGGCAGCAACCCGCGGTTGGCCAGGTCGTAGATCGCCGGCATCACCTTGCGACGCGCGAGGTCGCCGGTGACGCCGAAGACGACGAGGCTGCACGGCCCCGCGATCCGCGGCAGGCGCTTGTCGCGCGGGTCGCGGAGCGGGTTCGCAGTCATGCCCCGACCGTCACGCACCGACCGTCACGCGCCGAAGGCCGCGAGCAGCGTGGCGATGCCCGCCTTGCGGTCGGTGAGATGGAGCCGGAGGGCCGGGCGGTTGCGGCTCTGGAGAGCGCCGAGGTCGCCGAGGGCCTGCGCCATCTGCAGCGTGGCGAAGCTGTACGGCCGGCCCGGGATGGGCAGGTCCTCCTCGACGGCACCGGTGATCTGGAGGAAGACACCGACCGGTTGGCCGCCCTTGTGGAACTGCCCCGTCGAGTGCAGGAACCGCGGGCCCCAGCCGAAGGTGACCTGCGGGCCGGCGAGCAGCCTGGCCAGCGCGGGCCGCAGCCGGGCGATGTCCGCGTCGGCGAACCGGTCGAGGTAGGCCATGAGGGCCAGGTACCCCGTCGGCTGGACCTGACGCAGAATCAGCTCAAGTGCGTCGACGAGCGACTTCGCCTCGCCGAGGAGTGCCTGGTCGCCGTGGACCTCGATCGGGCCGTCGGTGAACAGCGGCGCCGGGACGTCGAGCACGCCGTCGGTGGCGGACTCGAGCAGCCGCGCGGTGTTGTCCTTGGACTCGGTGACGTTGGGCTGGTCGAACGGGCTCGTGTGCAGGCCCCAGCCCATGAAGGCGGTCGCCCACTCCCAGAGCAGGAACTGCGCGCCGAGCGGGCCGCTGGTGATCCGGATCTCCGAACCGTCGACGTCGCCGAGGGTGGCGCGCACCGCGTCCGGGCCGATGTCCGCCCAGCCGGGGGCGTCGATGCCCTCGACGATGACGGGGAGGAGGCCTTTGCCCTCCTTGCCGCTGGACTCGGCGATCAGCTGCTCGACCCAGTCGCCGAAACCCTCCAGGGCGGGGTCGGTGTTGGCGAGCACGAGCTTCTCGCGGCTGTGGGTCGCGGCGCCGCTGAGCGCGGCGCCGAGCAGCAGGCCCGGGTTGTCGCCGAGCTGCTCCAGCGCGGGGCGGAGTTCGGCGGCCTCGTCGAGGAGCTTCGCGACGTCCGCGCCGGCGAGACCGCTCGGCACGAGGCCGAACGCGGACAGCGCGCTGTACCGGCCGCCGACGTTCGGGTCCGCGAGGAAGAGCGCGCGGTAGTTGCCCTCGGTCGCGATCTCCTCGAGCGGCGAACCCGGGTCGGTGACGACGACGAACCGCGCAGCGATCTGCTCGTCCGACAGGCCCGCGTCCCGAAAGGCCTGGATGTAGGCGCGACGGTGGCTGTCGGTCTCGATGGTCCCGCCGCTCTTGCTCGCGACGACGACCACGGTGCGGTCGAGGCGGTCGGCGAGCGTCCGGCGGATCTGGTTGGCGTCCGTGGTGTCGAGGACGGTGAGCTCGACACCGGCGTTGCGGCAGATCACCTCGGGCGCGAGCGACGAGCCACCCATGCCCGCGAGCACGACGTGGTCGAGCCCGTCGGCCTGCAGGCCCGCGCGGACCTCGGCGATGCGGGGGAGCAGCTCACGCGAACTGGTCGGCAGGTCGAGCCAGCCGAGCCGGATCGCGGCCTCCTCGGTGGCGGCGTCGCCCCAGAGCGTGGCGTCCTTCGCGGCGAGGCGCTGCACGACCTCGTGGACCGACGCGGCGCGCAGGGCGAACCCGGCGGGGGCGCGGACCTCCTCGCCGGACAGGCGGACGCGGCAGCCCCCGCCCTCCTGGGCGTAGGTGTTGAACGGGTTGGGTGCCTTGTCGCTCGTCGTCACTCCTCGCCCCCCAGGCGGGTCAGCTCGGCGCCGACGGAGCCGAGGAGGTCGTTCCAGGCGGTGATGAACTTCTCGACGCCCTCGCGCTCGAGCAGGTTCACGACGTCGTCGTAGTCGATGCCGATCGTGGCGAGGTCGGCGAGGACCTGCTTGGCCTCGGCGTAGTGCGCGCGGACCGTGTCGCCGGTGGTGGCGGAGTGGTCGGCGACCGCGTCGAGGGTGGCCTCCGGCATCGTGTTGACCACGCCGGCGGTGACGAGCTCGTCGACGTAGAGGGTGTCCGGGTAGGCCGGGTCCTTGACGCCGGTGGAGGCCCACAGCGGTCGCTGCGGCTTGGCGCCGGCGGCGGCGAGGGCGGTCCAGCGCGCCGAGGCGAAGATCTCCTCGTAGGCCTCGAACGCCAGGCGGGCGTTCGCGACCGCAGCCTTGCCGCGCAGCGCCTTGGCCTCGTCGGTGCCCAGCTTGTCCAGCCGCTTGTCGATCTCGGTGTCGACGCGGGAGACGAAGAAGCTCGCGACCGACCCGATCCGCTCCAGCGGCAGACCCGCCTTCTGGGCACGCTCCATGCCTTCGAGGAAGGCGTCCATCACCGCGCGGTAGCGCTCGAGCGAGAAGATCAGCGTGACGTTGACGCTGATGCCCTCGGCCAGGCACTGCGCGATCGCCGGCAGGCCTTCGACGGTGGCCGGGATCTTGATGTAGAGGTTCGGCCGGTCGACCGCCCACCACAGGAACCGGGCCTCGGCGACGGTCTTGTCGGTGTCGTGCGCGAACCGGGGGTCGACCTCGATCGAGACGCGGCCGTCGACGCCGTCGCTCGCGTCGTAGACGCTGCGCAGCACGTCGCACGCCTCGCGGACGTCGGCCGTGGTGATCGAGCGGACCGCCTCGTCCACGTGCACGCCGCGCACCGCGAGGTCGTGCACCTGCGGGTCGTAGAGGTCGGACTTGGACACCGCGTTCTGGAAGATCGACGGGTTGGTCGTCACGCCCACGACGTAGGAGTCGCGCACCATCGCCGCGAGCGTGCCCTTCTGCAGGCGCTCACGCGAGAGGTCGTCGAGCCAGATGGCGACGCCCGCCTCGGAGAGGCGGCGCAGATTCTCGGTTCCCACGATCTTCCTTCTTCCTTGCGTACGGGCAACCTGACGATCGGTCAGTTACCGGTCTTGGAACCCTTCTCGCCACGGGTACGGGCGAGCGAGCGGTGCGCAGCCGCGACGACGGCGGGTGCGGTGATGCCGAACTGCTCGAACAGCGTGGCGTAGGGGGCGGAGGCGCCGTAGTGCTCGATGCCCACGACCTCGCCGCCGTCGCCGACGTAGCGCCACCAGCCCTGTGCGATGCCGGCCTCGACGGCGACGCGGGCCTGCACCCGCGGCGGGAGGACGGTGTCGCGGTAGGACTGGTCCTGGGCCTGGAACCACTCGACGCACGGCATGGACACGACGCGCGTCGGGACGCCCTCGGCCTCGAGGGCAGCGCGGGCCTCGACCGCGAGCTGGAGCTCGCTGCCCGTCGCGATCAGGATCAGGTCGGGCAGGCCGGAGCCGGCCTCGGCCAGGACGTACCCGCCGCGGGCGACGCCCTCGGCGGACGTGCCCTCCAGCGTCGGCAGGTTCTGGCGGGTCAGCGCCAGCGCGGCCGGACCGTTCGGGTTCTCGAGGATGGTCCGCCAGGCGGCGACGGTCTCGTTCGCGTCGCCGGGGCGGACGACGTCGAGGCCCGGGATCGCCCGCAGCGCCCACAGGTGCTCGATCGGCTGGTGCGTCGGGCCGTCCTCGCCGAGGCCGATCGAGTCGTGCGTCCACACGTGCACGACCGGCTGCTTCATCAGCGCGCCGAGGCGGACCGCGCCGCGCATGTAGTCGGAGAACACGAGGAAGGTGCCGCCGTAGGGGCGGAACGTCCCGTCGAGCGCGATGCCGTTCATCGCCGCGCCCATCGCGAACTCGCGGACGCCGAAGTGGATGTTGCGCCCGGCCGGGTCGGCGTTCTTCGCCGTCGACCCGACGGGCAGGAAGCTGGGCTCGCCCTCGATCCACGTGTTGTTGGACTCGGCGAGGTCGGCCGAGCCGCCCCACAGTTCGGGGACCACGGCGGCAATGGCATTCAGGGTCTCGCCGGAGGCCTTGCGGGTCGCGACGGACTTGCCCACTCCGAACTCGGGCAGCTTCGCCGCCCAGCCCTCGGGGAGCCGGCGGGCGCGCATGCGGTCGAGCTCGGCGGCGCGCTCGGGGTGGGCCTCGCGCCAGGCCTGGTAGCGGGTGTCCCACTCGGCGTGCAGTGCGCGACCGCGGTCGACGACGCCGCGGGCGTGGGCGAGGACCTCGTCCTCGACCTGGAAGGACTGCGCCGGGTCGAACCCGAGCACCTCCTTGGTCGCGGCGACCTCGTCCTTGCCGAGGGCGGAACCGTGCGACTTGCCGGTGTTCTGCGCGTTCGGAGCGGGCCAGGCGATGATCGAGCGCATCGCGATGATGCTCGGGGCGTCGTGGTGATCCCGGGCCGCCGTCAGCGCGGCGTGGAGGGCCTCGATGTCGTTCGCGTCGTCGACGCGCTGCGTGTGCCAGCCGTAGGCGGCGTACCGCGCGAGCACGTCCTCGGTGAACGCGACGTCGGTGTCGCCCTCGATCGAGATGTGGTTGTCGTCGTAGAGGACGACGAGGTTGCCGAGCTTCTGCGTCCCCGCGAGGCTCGAGGCCTCGGACGCGACGCCCTCCTCCATGTCGCCGTCGGAGGCGAACACGTAGACGGTGTGGTCGAAGACGCTCTCGCCGGGCGCGGCCTCGGGGTCGAACAGGAAGCGCGTGCGGCGGGCGGCCATCGCCATGCCGACCGCGGTCGCGACGCCCTGCCCGAGCGGGCCCGTCGTCGTCTCGACACCGGCGGTGTGGCCGTGCTCGGGGTGGCCCGGGGTCAGTGAGCCCCACTGGCGCAGGTGGCGCAGGTCGTCGAGCGTCAGCCCGTAGCCCGAGAGGTAGAGCTGCACGTACTGCGTCAGGCTCGAGTGACCGCAGGAGAGGACGAAGCGGTCACGCCCCAGCCAGTTCGGGTCGGTCGGGTCGTGCCGCAGCAGCCGCTGGTAGGTGAGGTACGCCGCGGGGGCGAGGCTCATCGCGGTACCGGGGTGACCGTTGCCGGCCGCCTCCACCGCGTCCATCGCCAGGATGCGGGCGGTGTCCACCGCACGCGCGTCCAGCTCCGACCACGCCGGGTCGAGACTGCTCTTCGACGGGCTCACTACGACGGTCTCCTCTCGGGAAGTTCCGACCTGACCCCGCTTCCCGGGGACCCTTCCGGCTGTCGACACGGGTGTTGACGCCGGTGTTGACTGGATGGAAACCGACCCTATCCGAGCCCTTCCCGAGGATGTGACGCAGCAATCGGCACCCGAGCGCCGGAGGGGTCGGGGCGCGGGGTTACAGTGAGTGCCGCTCGTCGCCGCCCGTTCGGAGCCGGCATGGGCGTGACCACCTTTGCGACCGCCCCCGAGGTACGAGTGACCACTGTCGATCTCACCCCCGCCACCGGGGTTCAGGTCACTGTCGGCCGACGTGGTTTCGGCGACACGGTCCGGGCCTACGTCGCCCTGACGAAGCCGCGCATCATCGAGCTGCTGCTCGTCACCACGGCGCCGGTCATGTTCCTCGCCGAGCGCGGTGTGCCGGACCTCTGGCTCGTGCTCGCCACCCTCGTCGGCGGGACGATGGCCGCCGCCAGCGCGAACGTCCTCAACTGCTACCTCGACCGCGACATCGACCTGCAGATGCGCCGCACCCGGCGCCGTCCGCTGCCGATGCACGGGGTCTCGGCGCGGGAGACGCTCGTCTTCGGCGTCGTCCTCGGGATCGCGGCGACGCTGCTGCTCGGCCTGGCCGTCAACTGGCTCTCCGCCGCGCTCGCGCTGGCCGCGAACCTGTTCTACGTCTTCGGCTACACGATGTTCCTCAAGCGGCGCACGTCGCAGAACATCGTCTGGGGCGGGGCCGCCGGCTGCTTCCCGCCGCTCATCGGCTGGACCGCCGTCACCAACTCCCTCGACTGGGCGCCGGTCATCCTCTTCCTGGTGGTGTTCTTCTGGACGCCGCCGCACTTCTGGGCGCTCGCCATGCGCTACAAGGAGGACTACGCCGCCGCCGGGGTCCCGATGCTCCCCGTCGTCGCCACCGAGCGCCGGGTCATCACCGAGATCACGATCTACACCTGGGCCACCGTCCTCTGCTCGCTGGCCCTGTGGCCGGTCGCGAACACCGGCTGGCTCTACCCCGTCGCGGCGGCCGTCTTCGGTGCGGTGATCCTCGCCGAGTCCCACCTCCTGCTCGCCCGCGTCCGCCGCGGCGTCACCGGCGTCCACCTCTCCCCGATGCGCCTGTTCCACCTCTCGAACAGCTACCTCGCCCTGCTGTTCCTCGTCATCGCCGTCGACGCGGTCCTCTTCTAGGCCCTCCCGGCCCCGCCTCGCCCCGGGCCGTAGGGGCGCGTCTTCTCCTGCCTGGCGCGCCCATCCCACGGCCTCGATAGGCGCGGCGCGCGGGAGAAGATGAGGCGAGGGTCTCGCCGGGGAGGGCCGTCCGGGGCGCGGACGGCTCCGGGGCCCGACCTACGATGACGTGGTGAATCCGCTGCAGGCCGCGCGCGCGTCCGAGCGCTTCCGGCCCGGGACCGTGGGCCTGCGGCGCCTGGCGCTGGCATCGATCGTGGCGAACATCGGGATCGTCGTGACCGGCGGCGCGGTGCGTCTGACCGGGTCCGGCCTCGGGTGCCCGACCTGGCCCCGGTGCCACGAGGACTCGTTCGTCCCGACCGGCGAGCTCGGTCTGCACGAGCAGATCGAGTTCGGCAACCGGCTGCTCACCTACGTCCTCGGCGCGGTCGCGCTCGCCACGCTCATCGGGGTCTGGCGCTCCCGGCCGGCCCGGACCGACCTGCGGCGCCTCGCGGTCGTCCTGTTCGTCGGCATCCCGGCGCAGGCGGTGATCGGCGGCATCTCGGTGCTGACCGACCTCAATCCGTGGGTCGTCATGGGCCACCTGCTGGTGTCGATGGTCCTCATCGGTCTCGCGACCGTGCTGTACCGACGGATCGGCGAGGGCGACGAACCGCCGGTCCGGGTCGTCGCGCCACGGGTGCAGCAGCTGGCGCTCGGCCTCCTCGCGCTGACCGCCGTCG
Organism: Sporichthya brevicatena; assembly: GCF_039525035.1. Classification (NCBI taxonomy): domain Bacteria; kingdom Bacillati; phylum Actinomycetota; class Actinomycetes; order Sporichthyales; family Sporichthyaceae; genus Sporichthya; species Sporichthya brevicatena. Next base: position 36,907 of record NZ_BAAAHE010000024.1, on the reverse strand, counting down.
TGCTCTACCTCGGCACGATCGTGACCGGCAGCGGCCCGCACGCCGGCGACGTCGACGCCCCGCGGACCGGCCTGGACACCCACCTGTTCTCGATGATCCACGCGGACACGGTTCTCGCGCTCGTGCTGGGCACCGTGGCGCTCAACGTCCTGCTCGTCCGGACCGCCGCTCCGCGCGAGCTGATCGTCGCCGCGCGGGTGATGCTCGGTGTCCAGCTGGCGCAGGGGCTGCTCGGCTACGTCCAGTACTTCACCGACCTCCCCGAGGTGCTCGTCGGGCTGCACATGCTCGGTGCCGGCTGCCTGGTGGTCGCGACGGTCCGGGTCGTGCTCGCGATGCGCGTCCGCGGCACGGTGTCCCTGCCGAGGCCCGAGTCCGAGGGCGCAGCGGTCGTCTCGGCCTGATCGCGCAGCGCGTCCGACTTCAGTTATCCACAGATCCCGAACCTTCGGTCGCGTAACCACGCCGCGGCGTTGTTGCCTCCTCCCCTCACCGTCATCCGAGGGGGTTCGCCATGGGACAGCGCCGCAAACAACGCGAGGCCGACGTGCTCGTGGGCGTCATCAGTTGGCAGGGGTCCGAGGCCGACCCCGCCGGGGTTGATCCCGAGCGTCCGGACGCGGACGTCATCCTCTTCGAGCCGCACCGGCAGACCCGGCGCCGCCGCGCCGCAGCGCCGCCGCGGCGCGCATGACATGCCCCCGCGGCCGTTCGTCCCGCCCGAGCTCACGGTCGGCCCGTTCCATCAGAACACCGCCTTCGCCGCCGGCCTGACCCGTCACCAATTGGCCTCGAAGTGCTGGGTCCGGCTGTTCCGGAGCGTGTACGTCCACCACCTGGTCGAGTTGACCGACGAGCTGCGCTTCGAGGCCCTGCGCCTCGCGGCCCCGGCCGACGCGGTGGCGACGGGTCTGACCGCCGCCTGGCTGTTCGGGGTATGGACGCCGCCGCCCGGCGAGACCGTTCCGCTCCACCTGGCCCTGCCCAACCGCGGCGAGTACCGGGAGGCCGGGGTGCGCACGAGCCGCCTCGTCGTCGACGAGGGCGACATCGGCACCTGGCACGGCGTGCCGGTCACGAATCCGGAGCGGACCTGCTTCGGCCTCATGACCCGCTCGTCGCGGATGGAGGCCACGGTCTGGGCGGACGCCTTCCTCTACCGGGGCCTGGTCACCAAGCACGGCCTGAACCGGTACGCCGACGAGCGGCCGCACTGGCCCTACGTCCGCAGGGTCCGCGCGGCGCTCGAACTGGCGCGGACCCGGGCCCGCTCGATGATGGAGTCCCGGCTCCGCCTGGTGATCGTGTACCGCGGCGTCGACGAGCCGCCGCTGCTCAACGAGCCGATCTACGGCCCCGACGGTGAGCTCCTCGGCATCCCCGACATGGGCTACCCGGTTCGCGTCCCGTTCGGTCTGGAGTACGACGGCGAGCAGCACCGGGAGCCCGACCACCACGCCGCCGACCTCGTCCGGGAGAACCGCCTGCTCGTGGTGGGCAACTATCCGCTCCTCCGCTACGGGGCTCTCGACGTCTACCGGTACGCCGACCGCACCGCCGCCCAGGTCGCCGCCATGCTCCGGCGGTGCTCGTGAACGCGCTCCGGCCTCAACTTCTCCTGCCTGGCGCGCCTATCAAGGGCGTGGGACAGGCGCGCCAGGCGGGAGAAGTTGCGTCCCGGGCGGGCCGGCTAGTCCCAGCGGAACCAGCGGGCGGCGGCGGTGAGGCTGAGGGCGGCCCAGACGGCGAGGACGGCGACGGGGGCCCAGGGGGTGGCGTCGGTGCCGGTGAGGACGTCCCGGAGGCCGGTGGCGAGGGCGGCGGCGGGGGTGAATTCGAGCACGTCCGCGGCGCCGCCGAACTTGTCGAGGGGGACGACGATGCCGCCGCACAGCAGCAGGACGAGGTAGACGAGGTTCGCGGCGGCGAGGGTGCCCTCGGCGCGCAGGGTGCCGGCCATGAGCAGCCCGAGTCCGCTGAACGCGGCGGTGCCGACCAGCAGCAGGGGCACGACCATGCCGACCGAGCCGACGGGGTCCCAGCCGAGGGCGAACGCGGTGCCGGTCAGCAGCACGAGCTGCAGCGCGATCACGACGAGCACCGAGAGCGTCTTGCCGGTCAGCAGGGCCCAGCGGGGGAGCGGGGAGACCGCCAGGCGCTTGAGCACGCCGTAGCGGCGTTCGAAGCCGGTCGCGATGGCCTGCCCGGTGAACGCGGTCGACATCACCGCGAGGGCGAGGATGCCGGGCGCGAGGAAGTCGATGCGGTCGAGGGAGCCGGTGTCCACCACGTCGGCGGCGGCGAACACGATCAGCAGCAGCGTCGGGATGATCACCGTCAGCAGCAGGTTCTCGCCGTTGCGGAGCATCAGCCGGGTCTCGAAGGCGGTCTGCGCCCGCACCATCCGCCCGACCGGCGCGGCACCGGGGGCGGGGGAGAAGTCGACGCTCATGTCCCCGACCCCGTCTGCGCCGGGCCCGGCGCACTCAGACCCCAGTTGGTCAGCTTCCGACCGGTCAGCTCGAGGAACACGTCCTCGAGCGACCGGCGCTCGACGGAGAGCCCGTCGGGCATGACGCCGAGGTCCGCGCACCAGGACGTGACGGCCGCGAGCGTCGTCGGGTCCATCGGGCCCGAGACCAGGTAGTGCCCGGGCGTCGGCTCGCTGGCCTCGGTGCCCTCGGGCAGGGCGCCGGTCAACGTCGAGACGGGCAGCCCGGGCGGCGCCGAGAAGGTCAGCGCGTTGCCGGCACGGGTGAGCTCGTCCGGCGTCCCCGACACGATCAGGCGGCCCTTGTCGACGATGTGGACGTGGTCGGCCAGCGACTCGGCCTCGTCCATCAGGTGCGTGGTCAGGACGACGGTGACGCCGACGTCGCGCAGCCCGGAGATCAGGTCCCAGGTCCGGCGCCGGGCGTGCGGGTCGAGGCCCGCCGTCGGCTCGTCGAGGAACGCGAGCTCGGGTCGGCCGACGAGCGCGAGCCCGAGCGCCAGCAGCTGCTTCTCCCCGCCGGACATCCGGCGGTACGTCGTGCGCCGCGCACCGTCGAGGCCGAGAAGCTCGACCAGTTCCTCGGGGTCGAGCGGGTTGGCGTGCAGGGCCGCCACGTGCCGGAGCATCTCGACCGGCTTCGCGCCGGAGTAGATCCCGCCGGCCTGCAGCATCACGCCCAGGCGGGGCATCAGAGCGGCGCGGTCGCGGCGGGGGTCGAGCCCGAGGACCTGCACGGACCCGGCGTCGGCGGTCCGCAGACCGGCGCAGATCTCCAGCGTCGTGGTCTTGCCGGCCCCGTTGGGACCGAGGACGGCGGTGATCGCCCCACGCTCGACGGTCAGATCGAGGCCGTCGACCGCGGCCCGCCCGCCGTAGCTCTTGCGCAGGCCGGCGATCGCGATGGCGGGCCCGGACACGGCGGTCAGTGTAGGGAGGGGGGTGGGGTCGGCCGTGCGGGTGATCCAGGTAAGGCAAGCCTTGCCTACTCCACCCTTCTGTGGTGAAGTTGACCCTTTTGGTTGGCGTCCCCGGCGAATTAGGTAACATCGACGTTGTGAAAACCGTCCGTGACCCCAACTCCGTGACCGAGGCGCCCGCGCGCGACCTCGGTCCGGTCGAGGACGTCACCGCCGGGACGCGCGAGAAGGTCGCGCGCGCGATCCTGGAGAACGGACGCTCGACCGCCGCCGACCTGGCCGCCCAGCTCGACCTCACGCCGGCCGCCGTGCGTCGTCACCTCGACGCCCTGCTCGCCGACGGGGTCATCGAGGAGGCCGAGCCGCGCGGGCAGGCCCACCGCGGCCGCGGTCGCCCGGCGAAGGTCTTCGTCGTCACCGACGCGGGCCGGCACCACTTCGTCCAGGCCTACGACGACCTCGCCGCGAGCGCCCTGCGCTTCCTGGCCGAGACCGCCGGGGTGCACGCCGTCGAGCAGTTCGCGGCCCGCCGGGTCGCGGAGCTCGAGGAGCGGTACCGCCGCGTCGTCGAGCAGGCGGACCCGGCCGACCGGCCGGCCGTCCTCGCCGAGGCCCTCTCGGCGGACGGCTACGCCGCGAGCATCAAGCCCGCCCCGGGCGGCGCGCTCGGCGAGCAGGTCTGCCAGCACCACTGCCCGGTCGCCCACGTGGCCGAGCAGTTCCCCCAGTTGTGCGAGGCCGAGACCCAGGCATTCGCCCGCCTGCTCGGCACGCATGTGCAACGTCTCGCCACCATCGCCCACGGCGACGGCGTGTGCACCACCTACGTACCAACGGTCGCAACCACCGGAAGGACCACCTCATGACCAGCACCGCCGACGCACTTGAAGGCATCGGCCGATACGACTTCGGCTGGGCCGACCCGGACGTCGCCGGCGCGAGCGCCCGCCGGGGCCTGAACGAGGACGTCGTCCGCGACATCTCGGCCAAGAAGAACGAGCCCGAGTGGATGCTCGACCTCCGACTCAAGGGCCTGAAGCTCTTCGAGAAGAAGCCGATGCCGACGTGGGGTTCCGACCTGTCGGGCATCGACTTCGACAACATCAAGTACTTCGTCCGGTCGACGGAGAAGCAGGCCACGTCCTGGGACGAGCTGCCCGACGACATCAAGAACACCTACGACCGGCTCGGCATCCCCGAGGCCGAGAAGCAGCGTCTCGTCGCCGGCGTCGCCGCGCAGTACGAGTCCGAGGTCGTGTACCACCAGATCCGTGAGGACCTCGAGGAGCAGGGCGTCATCTTCCTCGACACCGACACGGGTCTGAAGGAGCACCCGGAGCTGTTCCAGGAGTACTTCGGCAAGGTCATCCCGGCCGGGGACAACAAGTTCTCCGCGCTGAACACCGCGGTCTGGTCCGGTGGCTCGTTCATCTACGTGCCGAAGGGCGTGCACGTCGACATCCCGCTGCAGGCCTACTTCCGGATCAACACCGAGAACATGGGCCAGTTCGAGCGGACGCTGATCATCGTCGACGAGGACGCGTACGTGCACTACGTCGAGGGCTGCACCGCGCCGATCTACTCGTCGGACTCGCTGCACTCCGCCGTCGTCGAGATCATCGTGAAGAAGGGCGGCCGCTGCCGCTACACGACGATCCAGAACTGGTCGAACAACGTCTACAACCTGGTCACCAAGCGCGCCATGGCCCAGGAAGGCGCGACCATGGAGTGGATCGACGGCAACATCGGCTCCAAGGTCACAATGAAGTACCCGGGCGTCGTCATGACCGGCGAGCACGCCAAGGGTGAGGTGCTCTCGATCGCATTCGCGGGCGAGGGTCAGCACCAGGACGCCGGCGCCAAGATGGTCCACGCCGCGCCGCACACGTCGAGCTCGATCGTCTCCAAGTCGGTCGCGCGTGGCGGTGGCCGTACCTCCTACCGCGGCCTGATCAAGGTCCAGGAGGGCGCGCACCACAGCAAGTCCACCGTCCGCTGCGACGCGCTGCTCGTCGACACGATCAGCCGGTCGGACACCTACCCGTACGTCGACGTCCGCGAGGACGACGTGGCGCTCGGCCACGAGGCGACGGTCTCCAAGGTGTCCGAGGACCAGCTGTTCTACCTGATGAGCCGCGGCCTGTCCGAGGACGAGGCCATGGCGATGATCGTCCGCGGCTTCGTCGAGCCCATCGCCCGAGAGCTTCCGATGGAGTACGCCCTCGAGCTGAACCGCCTGATCGAGCTCCAGATGGAAGGGGCTGTGGGTTAGTGACCACCCCTGTTCTGAACCACCCCGTACCGACCGGCCGCGAGGAGGAGTGGCGCTTCACCCCGATGCGTCGCCTCCGTGGCCTGCACGACGGGACCGCGAAGGGCGACGGCAAGGTCGTCGTGTCCGTCGACGCCGGTGAGGGCGTGACCGTCGAGACCGTGGGTCGCGACGACCCGCGCGTCGGCAAGGTCGGCGCTCCCACCGACCGCGTCGCGGAGGCCGCGTTCTCCGCGGTCCAGACCGCCACCGTGGTGACGGTGCCTCAGGAACTGGAGCCGGGCCCGACGGTCATCACCGTCCGCGGCGAGGACGCCGACGGCGCCGCCTTCGGGCACATCGTCATCGACGTCAAGCCGTTCGCGGTCGCGACGGTCGTCCTCGACCACCTCGGTTCCGCCACGTACGCCGGCACCGTTGAGGTGCACGTCGGTGACAGCGCGAACCTGACGCTGGTCAGCGTCCAGGACTGGGCCGACGACGCCGTGCACCTCGCGCACCAGCGGATCTCGCTCGGTCGCGACGCGAAGGTGAAGGCCATCGCCGTCACTTTCGGCGGGAACCTGGTCCGCCTGTACCCGCAGGTGCACTACACGGCCCAGGGCGGCGACGCCGAGATGCTCGGCCTGTACTTCGCCGACGCCGGCCAGCACCTCGAGCACCGGCTGCGGATCGACCACACGGTGCCGAACTGCCGGAGCAACGTCGCCTACAAGGGCGCGCTGCAGGGCGAGAAGGCGCACACGGTCTGGATCGGGGACGTCATCATCGGCGCCGAGGCGACCGGGACCGACACCTACGAGCTCAACCGCAACCTGCTGCTGACGGACGGCGCCTCTGCGGACTCCGTCCCGAACCTGGAGATCTACACCGGCGAGGTCGCCGGTGCCGGTCACGCCAGCGCCACGGGCCGCTTCGACGACGAGCAGCTCTTCTACCTGCAGTCGCGCGGTATCCCGGAGGACGAGGCCCGCCGCATGGTGGTCCGCGGCTTCTTCGGCGAGATCATCGGCCGCATCGGGGTCCCGATCGTCCAGACCCGGCTGCTGCAGAAGATCGACGCCGAGCTCGCGAAGACCCTCAACTGACGGTCGGGGGCTCCGCCCCCGACGACCCCCGAAGACAACCGCAACTGATCGCCCATCAGAGAAGAGCTTCAAAGACATGAGCACCCTGGCTATCAAGGACCTCCACGTCTCGGTCGAGACGGCGGAGGGCGTCAAGGAGATCCTCAAGGGGGTCACCCTGACGATCAACGCGGGAGAGACCCACGCGGTGATGGGCCCCAACGGGTCGGGCAAGTCGACGCTGGCCTACACGATCGCGGGCCACCCGAAGTACACCGTCACGAGCGGCACCATCACGCTCGACGGCGAGGACGTCCTCGCGATGAGCGTCGACGAGCGCGCCCGCGCCGGTCTGTTCCTCGCGATGCAGTACCCGGTCGAGGTTCCGGGCGTGAGCGTCTCGAACTTCCTCCGCACCGCGAAGACCGCGATCGACGGCGAGGCACCCAAGCTGCGCACGTGGGTCAAGGACGTCAAGGGCGCCATGGACGCGCTGTCGATGGACCCGTCCTTCGCCGAGCGCAACGTCAACGAGGGCTTCTCCGGTGGTGAGAAGAAGCGCCACGAGACGCTGCAGCTGGAGCTGCTGAACCCGAAGGTCGCGATCCTCGACGAGACCGACTCCGGCCTCGACATCGACGCGCTCAAGGTCGTCTCCGAGGGCGTGAACCGGTTCCGCTCCGGCGGTGACAAGGGCCTGCTGCTCATCACGCACTACACCCGGATCCTGCGCTACATCGCGCCGGACTTCGTTCACGTCTTCGTCGACGGCCGGTTCGTCGAGGAGGGTGGCCCGGAGCTCGCCGAGCAGCTCGAGGCCGAGGGCTACGAGCGCTTCCTCGCCAAAGCCGGAGCCTGACGGTGCCTCAGCTGGAGGGGCTGCTCGACCTGGAGAAGATCCGGGCCGACTTCCCGATCCTGGAGCGGCGTCTCGCGGACGACCGTCCGCTGGTCTACCTGGACTCGGCGAACACGTCACAGAAGCCGCAGTCGGTGATCGACGCGATCTCCGAGCACTACGCGCTGCACAACGCCAACGTGGCGCGCGCGGCGCACCAGCTCGGCGAGGAGGCGACGGCCGCGTTCGAGGGCGCCCGCGACAAGGTCGCGGCGTTCGTGAACGCGCCGAGCCGTGACGGCGTCATCTTCACCAAGAACGCCTCCGAGGCGCTCAACCTGGTGGCGAACGTCCTCGCGAACGCGGGCACGCCGTACGGGTTCGGCCCCGGTGACGAGGTCGTCATCACCGAGATGGAGCACCACTCCAACATCGTGCCGTGGCAGCTCGCGTGCGAGCGGACCGGTGCGACGCTGCGGTGGTTCGGCATCACGGACGAGGGCCGGCTCGACGTGTCGAACATCGACGACCTCATCACCGAGCGGACCAAGGTCGTCTCGGTCGTGTGGGTGTCGAACGCGCTCGGCACGGTCAACCCGGTCGAGGAGATCACGCGGCGGGCCCACGAGGTCGGTGCGCTGGTCGTCGTCGACGCGTCCCAGTCCGTGACGCAGATGCCGGTGGACCTCACCGCGCTCGGGGCCGACTTCGTCGCGTTCACCGGGCACAAGCTGTGCGGGCCGACGGGCATCGGCGTGCTGGTCGCGAAGCCGGAGCTGCTCAACCAGCTCCCGCCGTTCCTCGGCGGCGGCGAGATGATCGAGATCGTCCGCATGGAGGGCTCGACCTACGCGCCGGCGCCGCACCGCTTCGAGGCCGGGACGCCGCCGATCGTGCAGGCGGTCGGGCTCGGTGTCGCGCTGGACTACCTCTCGGCGATCGGCATGGAGGCGATCCGCGCCCACGAGCACGCGCTCACCGGGTACGCGCTGGAGCAGCTCCAGCAGGTGGAGGGTCTGCGCATCCTCGGCCCGACCGAGAACGTCGACCGCGGTGGTGCGATCAGCTTCGAGCTGGGGGACATCCACCCGCACGACGTCGGCCAGGTGCTCGACTCGCGGGGCGTCGCCGTCCGCGGCGGCCACCACTGCGCCCGTCCGGTCCACGCCCGGTTCGGGGTCACCGCGTCGACCCGAGCGTCGTTCTACCTCTACACGAAGCCCGAGGAAATTGATGCCCTCGTCGAGGGGTTGGACGCTGTGAAGGCGTTCTTCTCGAGGGGAGCGTGACGCCGTGAGCGATGTGGATGCGCTCTACCAGGAGATCATCCTCGACCACTACCGCAACCCCCGCCACAAGGGGCTGCGGGACCCGTTCGAGGCCGAGGTGCACCACGTCAACCCGACCTGCGGCGACGAGGTGACGCTGCGGGTGCACATGGTCGACGGCAAGGTCGCCGACGTCTCCTACGACAGCCTCGGCTGCTCGATCAGCCAGGCCTCGGCCTCGGTGCTCACCGAGCTGCTCATCGGCAAGGACCTCGACGAGGCCATGGCCGTGCACGAAGAGTTTCTGGCCCTGATGCAGTCCAAGGGCCAGGCCACCCCCGACGAGGACGTCCTCGAGGACGCGGTCGCCTTCGCCGGAGTCTCGAAGTACCCCGCCCGCATCAAGTGCGCGTTGCTTTCCTGGATGGCCTGGAAGGACGCCACAGCTCAAGCCCTCGCGAACGGAGCTACGTCATGACCACCAGCGCACCGACCGAGGACGACCTGACCGAGGCCCTGCGCGACGTCGTCGACCCGGAGCTCGGCATCAACGTCGTCGACCTCGGCCTCGTGTACGGGGTCAGTGTCGACGAGTCGAACATCGCGACCATCGACATGACCCTGACGTCCGCGGCCTGCCCGCTGACCGACGTCATCGAGGACCAGACCCGCGCCGCCCTCGAGGGTCTCGTCGCGGACTTCCGCATCAACTGGGTCTGGATGCCCCCGTGGGGCCCGGACAAGATCACCGACGACGGCCGCGAGCAACTCCGCGCCCTCGGCTTCAACGTTTGATCGGAGGCGTTCGGCCGCTCCACCTCCGATCCCGCGAGGAGCATTCCATGCGTTCCGTCGAGGTCGAGGCGGAGCGCATCCCACGGTGGTTCGCCAACTTTGCCGACCGCAACAGCGGTCTGACGGAGGTTTCGGCGACGACGGACGGCGTGCGCGCGGTCGGCGGCAACAGGACGGTCGCCGAGTGCGTGCCGCCGTTCCTCCGTCTCTGGGCGCCGACCGGTGACCCCGTGGCGGCGCTCGCGGCGCACGCGGCCGCGGAGCGACGGGTGGGCGTGCTGCTCGTCCGGCTCGGCGGGTTCGCGGCCGGCGTCTTCGTCGGCCCGGCGCTGAGGGAGTCGAAGGTCGGGTCCCGGCACGTCCAGGGCCGCACCGCCGCCGGCGGCTGGTCGCAGCAGCGCTTCGCCCGCCGCCGGGCCAACCAGGCCGACCAGGCCCTCGACGCGGCCGCCGAGACCGCGGCGCGGATCCTCGTCCCGGCGGCCGGGGACCTCGACGCGCTCGTCCTCGGCGGGGAGCGCAAGGCCGTCGACCGTGTCCTCGCCGACCGCGCTCTCGGGCCGCTGCGGGACGTTCCCGTCGAGCCGCGGTTCCTCACGGTCCCGGATCCCCGCCTCGACGTCCTCCGTTCGACACCGACCCGCTTCCGGTCGGTGACGATCCACCTCACCGACCCGGCCTGACTGCATTGGAGATGACATCTCTTGTGCACATGCACAAGAGATGTCATCTCCAGTGCAGGGGCGGTCAGGCGGTGGGGGCCGGTGTGGAGGGACGGACCTCGCCCTTGTCGATGACGAGGACGCGGTCGCAGTCGTGGGGCCGCAGCTGCTGGAACTGTTCGGCGATGACCACCGAGGTCCCGCGGTCGAGACAGATCCTCTGCAGCGTCGCGTAGACCCGGTCGACGACGACCGGCGCCAGGCCCTGGGACGGTTCCTCGACGAGGATCAGCGCCGGGTCGGACATCAGCGCCCGGCCGATCGCGAGCATCTGCTGCTCGCCGCCGGAGAGCGTGCCCGCGATCTGGCCCGCGCGGTCGGTGAGCGTGGGGAAGTAGGAGAACACCGCGTCCCGCCGGCCGGGCAGGCGGCGGGTCGGGACGTGCGAGGCGCCGGCGTCGAGGTTCTCCCGCACCGTCAGGGTCGGAAAGACGCGGCGGCCCTCGGGGGAGTAGCTGATCCCCGCCCGGGTGCGCCGGGCCACCGGCCACCGGACGATGGACCGTCCGTCGTAGCGGATGTCGCCGCCCAGCACGGCGACGGTCCCCATCACGGTCTGCAGCAGGGTCGACTTCCCGGCGCCGTTGCCGCCGACGAGGATGACGATCTCGCCCGGGTTCACGTCGAGGTCGACGTCGTAGACGACCGGCACCCCGTCGTAGCCGGACCGCAGGCCGCGCAGGCTCAGCCGCGGTTCGCCGGCGTGCTCAGTCACCCGTCACCCCCGTCCGCTCGGCCGCGACGCGCTCGCGCCACGGGATCGCGGCGGCGTCGTGTCCGGCGCCGAGGTAGCGCTCCTGTACGTCGGGGTCCGCCGCGACGTGGTCCGGGTCGCCGTGGGCCAGGATCTGACCCTCCGTCAGAACGTAGACGAGGTCGCAACTCTCCAGGACGGCCTTGACGTAGTGCTCGACGAGCAGGACAGTCAGCCCGAGGTCGGCCTGCAGGCGCCGGACGAGGCCGATCAGGGCGCCGGAGGACGCGGGGTCGAGGCCGGACGTCGGTTCGTCGAGCAGCAGGATCTGCGGACCGGAGAGCAGCGCGCGCCCGAGCTCGGTCCGCCGGCGGGCGGAGAACTCCAGCTCGCCCACCCGCTCGTCCCAGTAGCGGTCGATGTCGAGCAGGCACGCGATCGCCCACGCGGCCTCCTCGGCGGCGCGGATCTGCCGCCACTGCGCGGGCATGCCGACGACGAACTGCGGCAGGCTGCCCGAGATCCGCAGACCCGCACCGGCGAGCAGGTTGTCCGCGACCGAGAGCTCCTTGACGATGCGCGTCGTCTGGAAGGTGCGCGTCATGCCGAGGCCGGCGCGCTCCCACGGCTGCCGATGCGTCACGTCGTCGCCGAAGATCCGCACGACGCCGGCATCCGGGCGGGTCAGTCCGGAGACCACGTCGAACAATGTCGTCTTGCCCGCGCCGTTCGGGCCGATCAGGCCGGTGAACGACCCGGTCGGTACCTCGATGCTCGCACCGCGCAGGGCCCGGACCCCACCGAAGGCGACGGAGACGTCCTCGGCCGCGAGGGCGATCGGCTCCGTGCGACGCCGTGGGAACCAGCGTTCGAGGGTCTCCAGCGACTGCCGGCGGACCTCGTCGCTCGGGCCGATCTCGCGCAGTTCGGTCAGCCCGTCGGCGCGGGCGAGCACCTCGGCCGCCGCGGTGAACGACGACGGCCGCTCCGCCCGCCGTTGCGCGGCCGGGCCGAACCGCAGCCGCCGGTAGGCGTCCTGCATCCGGCCGCCCAGTCCGCGCGAGCCGCACAGCACGCCGGCCAGGAGCGAGATGCCCGCCAGCAGCTGGTAGTTGACGTGGAGCTTCTCGAGCTGGAAGGGGATGTACTGGAACGCGACGGCGACTGCGAGCACGCCGACCATCGAGTCGAAGCCGCCGAGGATCGCGATCGAGAGCCACAGCAGGGACGTCGTGGCGGTGTAGTTCACCGTCCCCGGCGTGCTGCCGTAGAGCGTCGCCGCGAGGATCCCGGCGAGACCGCCGAGCGCCCCGCAGACGGCGAAGGCCAGGGCCCGCGTCCGCAGCGGGCGGACCCCGACCGCGACGGCCGCCTGCTGGTCCGCGCCCATCAGCAGGATCGCCCGGCCGTGCGGCGAGTGCCGGAGCCGCTGCAGGAACGCGAGCACGAGCGCGACGACGGACAGGATGAAGAGGTAGAACGCGCGGTCGTCGTGGCTGGAGACCTCGTAGCCGAAGATGTGCGGGCTCGGCGTCGTCAGGCCCTGGTCGCCGCCGGTCAGCCGATACTGCGTGAAGACGATCCGCTCGACCAGGATCTGCACGCCGAGCGTGAACACCATGACGTAGACGCCGGAGAGCCGGACGCTGAACAGGGCGACCGCGAGCATCATGACGATGCCGATCGCGACGGAGACGACGATCGCGATCACCAGCGGATGGCCCCACCCGTTCGGTCCCGGACGGTAGACCCACGACCCCAGGTACAACGAGGTCGCGTAGACACCGGCGGCGGCGAGGTTGATCTCGCGTCCCCACCCGACCATCACCATCAGGCCCAGGGCGAGGACGCCGATCACCAGGCCCGTCGTCACGGTGAAGACGCGGTAGTCGGGCGCGAAGAAGATCCACCCGATCGCGACCGCGGCGCCGACGAGGTTCAGCGGCTGCCGCAGCAACGACAGCAGCGGGCGGGCCCGGCGGCCGGCCGTCGCCCCGGGGGCGGTCACGTCCGCACCGTCCAGACGCTGCGGGGCGAGGACCGGCTGCGCCACCCGGCGACGGCCAGCGCGGTGATCACCATCGCGGCGAAGATCATGCCCTCGCGGGTCGCGGGGTTGATCTCCCCGAGCGCCGAGGTGCTGGCGAACGAGTCGATCGTGGAGAGCACGATCGCGCCGAACAGCGCCAGGCCCGGACTCGAGAACGCCCCGACGACGGCGACCGTCAGCGCGCGGAAGAACACGAGCAGGATCGCGGACAGGTCGGTGCCCGCGAGCGGGGCGAGCAGGGCGCCGGCGAGCGCGGACATCGCGCCGGCGGCGGCGTAGGACCCGACACCGATCCGGTACAGGCGGATCCCCGACCAGCGGGCGGCCTCGACGTCGTCGCTGATCGCGCGGACGTTCACCCCGGCGCGGGTGTGGTTCAGGTACAGCGAGACGAGCGCGACGAGGACCAGGCTGATCACGAGGCAGGCGAACCGGTGCGCGGTGACGTTGAAGCCCCACACGCGGAAGCTGCTCTCGCCGAACGGGCTCGCGCTGATCGCGACGTCCGGGGCGACGGGGAAGTTCTCCGTCGCGACCGCGCCGATGATCAGCATCGCGGCGATCGACACCGTCGACAGCGTCAGCGGCGGGAGGAACGCGATGCGTGAGTTCATCATCACCAGCCCGTAGGCCGCGCCGACGCCGGCGCCGATCCCCATCAGGGCGATCAGGGCCATCCAACCGGGCATCGTGTACTCGACGGTGAAGTGGTAGTACCCGTACGCCCCGACGACGGCGATGCCGTAGTGGACGAACCCGATCGTGCGGCTGATGCGGTAGGTGAGCACCAGCGCGATCGCGAGGACGCTGAAGATTCCGGCGTTGGCCAGGCCGATCACGAGCGCCGGACCGAACAGGTCCGGGTTCGGATCGATTCCGAGCATGCGTACGCCTTCCCTACGCGGCCATCCCCGGGACTGGATTGGGCGCGGGCAGCGTCAGCCTAGAAAATCGGCGCCGCCTAGAATCCGTCAAGGCATGATCACCGCGACCGGACTTGAGCTGCGGGTGGGGGCGCGGCTCCTGCTCGGCGCTGCGACGTTCCGTGTGGGCCCTGGCGACCGCGTCGGCCTGGTGGGCCGCAACGGCGCCGGCAAGACCACGCTGACGAAGGTGCTCGCGGGGGAGGGCCAGCCCGCCGCCGGGTCGGTGACCCGCTCCGGCGACATCGGCTACCTGCCCCAGGACCCCCGCACCGGCGACCTGAACGTGCTCGCCCGCGACCGGATCCTGTCCGCGCGCGGCCTCGACGAGATCGTCACCCGGATGCGCGAGACCGAGGGCCAGATGGCCAGCGCGGACCCGGAGACGCACGAGAAGGCAATGCGGCGGTACTCCCGGCTGGAGGCGGAGTTCGTCGCGAAGGGCGGCTACGCCGCCGAGTCCGAGGCCGCCTCCTTCGCCGCCAGCCTGGGCCTGCCCGACCGTGTCCTCGGCCAGCCGCTGCACACGCTCTCCGGCGGTCAGCGCCGCCGGGTCGAGCTGGCGCGCATCCTGTTCTCCGGCGCGGGGACGCTGCTGCTCGACGAGCCGACCAACCACCTCGACGTCGACTCGGTCGTCTGGCTGCGGGACTACCTGAAGTCGTTCCCGGGCGGCCTGATCGTGATCAGCCACGACGTCGCGCTGGTCGAGCAGTGCGTGAACAAGGTCTTCCACCTCGACGCGAACCGCTGCGAGCTCGACATCTACAACGTCGGCTGGAAGGCGTACCTCCAGCAGCGGGAGACCGACGAGCGCCGGCGGCACCGCGAGCGCGCCAACGCCGAGAAGAAGGCGGCCGAGCTCACCGCGCAGGCGAACAAGATGCGCGCGAAGGCCACCAAGGCTGTGGCCGCGCAGAACATGCTGCGGCGCGCGGAGTCGCTGGTGGCCGGCCTGGAGGGCGTCCGGCAGGCGGACAAGGTCGCGAAGATCCGGTTCCCGGAGCCCGCCCCCTGCGGCAAGACGCCGCTGATGGCGACCGGGTTGTCGAAGTCCTACGGCAGCCTGGAGGTCTTCACCGACGTCGACCTCGCCGTGGACCGTGGCGCGCGCGTCGTCATCCTCGGCCTCAACGGCGCCGGCAAGACGACGCTGCTGCGGATGCTGGCCGGCGTCGAGGAACCGGACACCGGCGAAGTCGTGCCGGGGCACGGGCTCAAGATCGGGTACTACGCGCAGGAGCACGAGACCCTCGACCCGGACCGGACGGTGCTGGAGAACATCCAGTCCGCCTCGCCCGACATGTCCGAGACCGACCTGCGCAAGCTGCTCGGCTCGTTCCTGTTCACCGGCGACGACGTCGAGAAGCCCGCGGGCGTCCTCTCCGGCGGCGAGAAGACCCGGCTCGCGCTCGCGGCGCTCGTGGTCTCGAGCGCGAACGTCCTGCTGCTCGACGAGCCCACGAACAACCTGGACCCGGCCAGCCGCGAGGAGATCCTCGCGGCTCTGCGGCGTTACGCCGGCGCGATCGTCCTCGTCTCCCACGACGAGGGTGCGGTGCACGCCCTGAACCCGGAGAAGCTCATCCTCCTGCCGGACGGCATCGAGGATCTCTGGGGCGACGAGTATGCGGATCTTGTCGCCCTGGCGTGATCACTTTTCCGGATTTTCCGGGGTTCTGCCCGTTTCGTTCCGTTCGGTCATGACATCTGCCAGATCGTCATGTAGCAGGCGTCATCACTTTCGTCGAACGCCCTCAACGGCACCCACGTTCCAGCCGATCATGCAGGTCTCGGGGTCACCAGACCGGTTCGCGTATGAGCGACAGTTCGATCGGAGGCACCACGTGGCCGAAACCCTGCGGAAGGGCAGCCGGGTCACCGGCACCGCGCGAGAGCGTCTTGCCGCGGACCTGAAGAAGAAGTACGGCCAGGGGCGGAGCATCCGTTCCCTCGCCGAGGAGACCGGACGTTCCTACGGGTTCGTCCACCGCATGCTGACGGAGTCGGGTGTCACCCTCCGCGGCCGCGGCGGCGCCACCCGGGGCAAGGTCAAGGCCTGACCTGAGGCCAGCTCCGAACGAACTGAGCCGGCTGAGCGCGCGAGCGCCCAGCCGGCTCCGTTCGTTCCCGGGTGGGATTCCTCAGACCGCGTCGGCGGAGCCGGCCTTGCGACCTTCGAGGAACTCCCACCCGAGGGCGGCGACCCACGCCACGCCGCCGAACAGGGTGAGGTAGAGACCGAACGCGGCGAACTCGTTCATGTCGGCGATCGCGACGATCGCCACGACGGCGCCCGCGATCCCGGAGACGGCGACGTACGCGGGCTGCGGAAGCTTGCGCCGCCCGATCACGTCGGTGCCGAAGGCGAGGGCGGCCAGCCCGGCGAACGCGGCGAGGAGCGTGAGCTTCCCGTCGCCCTCGATGCCGGCCACGCTCAGGCCGAACACGGAGACCCAGGGCAGGAACGCCGCGATCGCGACGACCCCCATGCTGACCGCGGCGATCTGCTGCTGGCGGTTCAGGACCGACAACCGGACGGCTCCGGACGTGTTCCCGGACGTGTTCTGGGTGTGCTGCTCGGTGCTCAAGGTTCCCCCGTCTGATCTCGTCGTGGGCCCCGGGGCGGGGCTCCTGTGCGCTTCGAGCCCCACTCGCCCCGGTCCGTTCCCGCCGGCGTCGGAATCGGGCCCTTCGGACCAGCGGCCATCGGTCGAAGGGGCGCGCGTGTCTCGTAGGGTTCGGCCATGACCTCTGCTACGTCCGCCGGGAATCCGGTGCAGTCCGACGCCCTCGCCGCCGGTGGGATCCGCCTCGAGGTGGACGGGGCTGTTGCGACGGTGGTCCTCGACCGCGCCGACCGGCGCAACGCGATGACCCCGACGATGTGGCTCGCCCTCGCCGCGGTGCCGGAGTTGCTGCCCGCCGACGTCCGCGTCGTCGTGATCCGCGGCGACGGCCCCACGTTCTGCGCGGGTCTGGACCTGCGCCTCGCCAGCCCCGAGGGCGTCCCCGGCGAGGGCTCGATGGGGTCGATCATGACCCCGCTCGACGACCAGGGCATCGCTGACCAGGTCGGCATCTGGCAGCAGGGCTTCCTCTGGATGCGCGACCCCCGCTGGATCACGATCGCATCCGTTCAGGGCGCCGCCGTCGGCGGCGGTTTCCAGCTCGCGCTCTCCGCCGACCTGATGGTCGCCGCCGACGACGCCAAGTTCTGCATGAAGGAGAACGCGCTCGGCCTCGTTCCCGACCTGACCGGCACCAAGCCGCTGGTCGATCGCGTCGGCTACTCCCGCGCCCTGGAGATCTGCGCCACCTCCCGGTGGATCGACGCCGAGGAGGCCGGTCGGCTCGGCATCGCCCAGCAGGTCGTCCCCGTCGCCGAGCTCGAGTCCGCGACCGCCGCCCTCGTCTCGGCCCTGCTCGCCACCGTCCCCGCCCCGGGGGTCAAGGTGAAGGAGCTCCTCCTCGCCGCCGAACGCCGCGACGTGTACGAGCAGGCCCGCGCCGAGCGCGAGACCCAGGTCTCCCTGCTGCGCGGCATGGCGAACCGGATCAGCGGCGCCTGACCTCTCGTTGGAGATGTCATCTCCAGTGGGCTGACACGTCTGCTGTCGGGGCGGATCGCCCTGCGCCGCCCCAGGTCTGACGCCGGTTCAGTGCACTGGAGATGACATCTTCAGTGCATGTGCACAAGAGATGTCATCTCCAGTGCAGGGGCGGGGCGAGCGAACCGGCACGGTGGCGGGGCGCCGTCTAATCTCGATGGGCAGAGCAGTACCGGAACACCAGGAGCACCGTGACCTACCAATCCCCGTGGTCGACGTACCGGGCCTACACGAAGGTCAAGCCCGGGAAGGCGGCCCGGGGGACGGCGCGGCGGATCCTGACCTACGCGCGGCCCTACCGGGGCTGGATCAGCTGGTTCGTCGCGCTCGTCGTGCTCGACTCGATGCTGATCGTCGCGACGCCGCTGCTGCTGAAGAAGATCATCGACGACGGCGTGATCCCGGGGGACCGGGGTGTGGTCACGACGTTCGCGTTCGTCGTCGCCGGGATCGCGGTGGCGGACGCGATCCTGACGCTGCTGCAGCGGTGGTACTCGGCGCGGATCGGTGAGGGTCTGATCTACGACCTCCGGACGACGGTCTACGCCCACGTGCAGCGGATGCCGGTGGCCTTCTTCACCCGGACGCAGACCGGGGCGCTGATCTCCCGGCTGAACAGCGACGTGCTCGGGGCGCAGACCGCGTTCACGTCGACGCTGTCGGGGGTCGTGGCGAACTCGGTCAGCCTGGTGATGGTGAGCATCGCGATGCTCTACCTCTCCTGGCAGGTGACGCTGCTCGCGCTGGTGATGCTGCCGGTGTTCGTGATCCCGGCGAAGTACGTGGGCCGACGGCTCCAGCAGCTCACGCGTGAGTCGATGGACCACAACGCCGACATGAACACGACGATGGCGGAGCGGTTCAACGTCTCCGGCGCGCTGCTCGTGAAGCTGTTCGGGCGGCCGGACGAGGAGTCCGAGCGGTTCAACGCAGCGGCGGGGGAGGTCCGGCAGATCGGCATCCGCATCGCGATGGCGAACCGGTTCTTCTTCGCCTCGATGGTGCTCGTCACCTCGCTCGCGACCGCGGTCGTCTACGGCGTCGGCGGCAACCTCGCGATCTCCGGCGACCTGTCGGTCGGGACGCTGCTCGCGCTGACCGCACTGCTGAGCCGGCTCTACGGCCCGCTGACCGCGCTCGCGAACGTGCGCGTCGACGTCGCGTCGGCGCTGGTCTCCTTCGACCGGGTCTTCGAGGTCCTCGACCTGCAGCCCTCGATCGACGAGAAGCCGGACGCGAAGCAGATTCCCGCCGGCCCGGTCGCCGTCGAGTTCGACGCGGTGAACTTCCGCTACCCGTCAGCTGACGAGGTGTCACTGGCGTCGCTGGAAGCGATCGCCATCCGCGAGCGGGGCCCGTCGGAGCAGGTCCTGTTCGACGTCTCGTTCCGCGCCGAACCCGGGCAGCTCGTCGCGCTCGTCGGGCCGTCCGGCGCCGGGAAGACGACGATCTCGCACCTGGTCGCCCGGCTGTACGACGTGACCTCGGGCAGCGTCCGCATCGGCGAGACGGACGTACGCGACGTCACCACCGCCTCACTGCACGCGACGGTGGGGGTCGTCACCCAGGACGCGCACCTGTTCCACGACACGATCCGGAACAACCTGCGCTACGCGCGGCCCGGCGTGACCGAGGAGGAGATGCTCGCCGCCTGCCGCGACGCGCAGATCCTCGACCTGATCGAGTCCCTGCCGCGCGGCCTCGACACCGTCGTCGGGGACCGGGGCTACCGGCTCTCCGGTGGGGAGAAACAGCGCCTGGCGCTCGCGCGCCTCATGATCAAGGCGCCCTCGGTCGTCGTGCTCGACGAGGCGACCGCGCACCTGGACAGCGAGTCCGAGGCGGCGGTCCAGCGCGCGCTCGGCAACGCGCTGGCCGGCCGCACGTCGATCGTCATCGCGCACCGGCTCTCCACCATCCGCGCCGCCGACCAGATCCTCGTCATCGAGGCCGGCCGCATCGTCGAGCGGGGCCGCCACCGCGACCTGCTGGCCGCCGACGCCCTCTACGCGGAGCTGTACCGGACCCAGTTCGCACCGGCCTGATTCGTCCGGTTTGCGAGGTGTGCCGTCTCGAACGGCTCAACGAAAGATCATCCGAACGTATGGTTTCGCGGCTTCCGGAGTCCGCACGGAACCCCCCTGCGTCATAGCGCATGACCGATCGGGCCGGCGCTGGTCCCGAACGGGAAATGCAACGCCATGGGGGAGACGATGTCGGAGTTCGAGCGCGAGTACGGGGCCGGGTCGCCGTGGGAGGCGTTCTCGACCGAGGGTGAGGCACCCGATCCGTCGTGGAGCCGATCCCGGCTCTCCGAGGAGACCGACGCCTCCCGTGAGCTGCGCGCCGCCCGTCTGGTCTACGCCGGCGTCCGCGACGCCGAGCGCGTCGCCGCCGTCATCTACGGCTCGATCTTCCGGCGCATCAAGGTCCACGTCGTGGGCCTGGAGAACGACCTGCAGTGGGTCTCCGCCGTCGAGGCGATGTGGGCCGCCGGCATCGTCGTCGTCCTCGAGGACATCGCCCCGACCGAGTTCGACGAGCCCGCCTCCGCCGGTCTGCCGACCGACGCCGAGGTCCGCGCCGCCGACCTGCTCGTGCTGACCGGGCACTACGAGAACGACGCCAACATCCTGGCGCAGGCCCAGCGCTGCGGCACTCCGGCCGTCCCGCTGCGTGCCCTCGTGCAGTCCTGACAGTCGGGGGCTCCGCCCCCGACAACCCCCGGAAAAGCGCTCACGTCCAGCAGCTGACGACAGACCGTTACGGAGCGCTGTCACCCGGACGGGTGAGCGGCGGCCGCGAGCGCGGCTGCAGCGGAACTACAGCGAGCGCAGGGCTCCGCCGTCGACCGGCAGCATGACGCCGGTCAGGTAGGACGCGGCCGGGCTGAGCAGGAACGCGGCCGCCCGGCCGAACTCCATCGGTTCGCCGTAACGGCGGAGCGGGATGGCGGCGCTGTGGCGTGCGCGGCTCTCCTCCGGGTCGACGCCGGCGAGGGCGTCGAGCTCGCGGATCCGGTCGGTCGCGATGCGGCCCGGCAGCAGCGCGTTCACGCGCACGCCGCGGGGGCCGAGCTCGTCGGCCATGGTCTTCGCGACCATGCCCAGCCCCGGTCGCAAGCCGTTGGACACCGCGAGGCCGGGGATCGGGGCCCGGACCGAGGTCGAGAGCACGAAGCAGATCGAGCCGCCGTCGCCGAGGCCGTTCGCGGTGGCGCGCGCGGTCCGGACCGCGCCGAGGAAGACCGACTCGAAGCCGGTCCGCCACTGCTCGTCGGTGGTGTCCATCGCCGATCCCGGTGGCGGGCCGCCGACGCTGATCAGCGCGCCGTCGAGCTGCCCGAACCGGGCGTTCGCCGCGGCGACCAGGCGCTCCGCGGTGCCCGGCTTGCCGAGGTCCTCCGCCAGGCCCACGGCCACGTCGGGGCCGAGCTTGTGCGCGGCCTCCGTCACCGACGCCTCGTCGCGGGCGGCCAGCACGACCCGCGCGCCTTCGGACACGAGCACCGTCGCCGTCGCGAAACCGAGCCCCCGGCTGCCGCCGGTGACGAGGTACACGCGCCCCTCCAAGCCCAGGTCCATGGCCGCATCCTGCCCGACCACACCAGCCACACACGACCCGGCGGGGACGTGGTGCCGCTCGCAACCAAGATCAACATCACGAAGAGTGATCACGTTTCGGATCGCGTTAAGGTCGGCCCGTGACGCCAGAGACGATCGACGCCGGCACCGTGCGCGGCTGGTTCCAGGCTGCGGAGCGGATCACCGTCCTGAGCGGGGCGGGGGTGTCGACCGCGTCCGGGATCCCCGACTTCCGGGGCCCCCGGGGCGTGTGGACGTTGAACCCGGACGCGCAGCGGATGTTCTCCCTCGACGAGTACGTGCGCGACCCCGCCCTGCGGGTGAAGGCCTGGATCAACCGGCGCGACCACCCGGCCTGGACCGCGCAGCCGAACGCCGCCCACCGGGCGCTGGTCGACCTCGAACGTTCCGGGCGCCTGCGGGCGCTGCTGACCCAGAACATCGACGGCCTCCACCAGCGGGCCGGCTCGGACCCGGCGAAGGTCCTCGAGCTCCACGGCACGCTGTTCGGCGTCGAGTGCCTGACCTGCAACGCGCAGACCACGATGGAGGCGGCGCTGGCGCGCGTGGCGGCCGGCGAACCGGACCCGGCGTGCGAGATCTGCGGCGGGATCCAGAAGGCCGCGACGATCTCGTTCGGGCAGGCGCTGCGCGCCGACGTCCTCGACGCGGCGGTCCGCGCCGCGGCCGACTGCGACCTCTTCCTCGCGGTCGGCACCTCGCTGCAGGTCCAGCCGGCCGCCGGGCTGTGCGAGCTGGCGGTGTCGCGCGGCGCCCGGCTCGTCGTCGTCAACGGCGAGCCCACGCCCTACGACGGGATCGCCTCCGCCGTGCTGCGCGAGGAGATCTCAGACGTGCTGCCCGCGCTCCTGGCGGGCTGAGTCGGCGCGCAGGTCCGCGGCCTCGCGGCGGGCGAGCAGGACGAAGCCGATCGGCCCGATCATCGCGAAGACGTACCACTGCCAGCCGTAGGACCGGTGCAGCAGCTCGCTGCTCGTCCCGGGCAGCTCGCCCGGGTCGGGGGAGTACCGGTTCGCGACGATCGGCACCGGGGGCTTCTGCGTCGCGAGCTGCAGGTAGCCGCCGTAGAGCGGATAAGGGAGCGCCGCCGCGATGCCCGCGGTGTCGATGCGCAGCACCTGCGCGGCGGGGAGGTCGTCCGCCGGCTTGGGGGACTCGCTGGGCCGCAGGTACCCGGTGACCGTCACCGTGCCCGTCGGCGTCTCCGGCGGCGTCGGCTCCCCGTTCACCGGCGCGGCGATCCAGCCGCGGTCCACGAGCGCGGCCGGCCCGGCGGAGGTCACCACCGGGGTGAGGACGTGAAAGCCCTGCCGGCCGTCGCGCGGGCGGTTGCGGACGTAGAGCTGGTGCTCGACGTCGTAGCGGCCGGTCACGATCACGGCGCGGTACTCGTCCTCGGAACGGACGGTCGACCCGACCGGGGAGATCTCCCCGACGGGCACCGGGGCCGCCTCGGCGTTGTCCCGCACCAGCGAGTTCTGCCGCTCGGCGTCGTGGAGGCGGCCGAACTGCCAGCCGGCGAGGAACAGGCAGCCGGGCACGGTCAACGCCGCGACGAGCGCCAGCGCGATCCAGCGCGGCGTCAGCAGGAAGCGGTACCCGGTGCGCGACACCGCCTCACCGTAGCCAGCGGCCCCGCGGCGGCTGCGGGGTCATCTTTCGGCGGGGGTCGGCGGGGCGCTCCCGCAAACTTTGGCCCGACGACCAAGCACCACACCGCCCGCGCGCAGCGGGTTGGGAAATGCGAGCGCAAGTTCGTACTCTGGATCGCAGATGCCAGCGACGATCCTGGCATATCGGACACCTCGGACCCCGTTCCCGCAGGTCAGCCGGACGAAAAGGCTGTCCGGTAGTCCGGTCCGGACTACTCTGAAACGACTGGTCCCCGCCCGGATCAATCGCTGGGAGTCCTCTTGCTCAAGCTGGCAGACACCTACGGCCGTGTGGCCACGGATCTGCGCGTGTCCCTGACGGACAAGTGCAATCTGCGGTGCACCTACTGCATGCCGGCCGAAGGCCTCGACTGGCTGCCCAAGCCGCAGCTGCTCACCGACGAGGAAATCGTCCGGCTCATCCGCATCGCCGTCACCAAGCTCGGCGTCGAGGAGGTCCGTTTCACCGGCGGCGAGCCGCTGGTGCGCAACGGCTTCGTCGGCATCGTCTCCGAGGTCGCGAAGCTGACGCCGCGCCCCAAGATGTCGGTGACCAGCAACGGCCTGGGCATGGAGCGCCTCGCGCAGCCGCTCAAGGACGCCGGCCTGGACCGGGTGAACATCTCGCTCGACACCGTCGACCCCGAGCTGTTCCACAAGCTGACCCGCCGCGACCGCTGGCACGACGTCGAGCGCGGCCTGGCGGCGGCTCGCGACGCCGGCCTGGTGCCGGTCAAGGTGAACGCCGTCCTCATGCGTGGCCAGAACGACGCCCACCCCGAGGACCTGCTGCAGTTCTGCCTCGACCGCGGTTACGAACTGCGCTTCATCGAGCAGATGCCGCTCGACGCCCAGCACGGCTGGAACCGCGCCGACATGATCACCGCCGACGAGATCCTGGAGAAGCTGCAGCGGCGCTTCACGCTGACGCCGGAGCCCTCCAGCATCCGCGGGTCCGCCCCGGCCGAGCGCTGGTTCGTCGACGGTGGCCCGGCGACCGTCGGCATCATCGCCAGCGTCACCCGGCCCTTCTGCGGGGACTGCGACCGCGTCCGCCTCACGGCCGACGGTCAGGTCCGCAACTGCCTGTTCGCCCGCGAGGAGTCGAACCTGCGGGACGCCATGCGCGCCGGCGCCTCCGACGCCGAACTCGCGGTCCGGTGGCAGGTCGCCATGCGCGGCAAGAAGGCCGGGCACGGCATCGACGACCCGACGTTCCTGCAGCCCGACCGCCCCATGTCGGCGATCGGCGGCTGATCACCGGCACCCGGCCGGACCTCCGGGGCCGGCCCCGGAAACGAGCGAACCGGGGCGGCCACGGGGGAAGCCGCCCCGGTTCGCGTTCCGGGGGCCCGGAACGAGCTGTCGTTCAACGGGCGTGACGCGAGTATTACACGCGTTTAGCGGGCTCAGCTGGGCGTTTGCCCAAAGTCACGAGCGGTCCTCGCGTTGCGCGGGTGGCAATTGGGTCCGAAGGGGCAATTGCACCGCAGGGGGCGGGTTGTGCCGCGTGGGCTCGCGTCCGCCGTTCGCGATCACGACGGCGATGTAGGGGAGCACGATCGCGCCGACGAACAGCGACCACCGCAGCAGACCCTCCGTCACGATCGCGCCGAGGAAGCAGACGGTGCGGATGCCCATCGAGATGGCGTACTTGCGGGTCCGTGTCCGGACGTCGTCGGTCAGACTCGACCGCACGCCGGAGACCTCGAAGACCTCCTGCGCCTGCTTCCGGCGGTAACGCGACACGTGCTCACGGTACGTCCGGACCCGGTCGAACCACGCCGCCGGGGTCCCGCTGTGCGCCGAACGGCACAGACTGCGAGACGATGCCCCCGGAAGACGGCAGAAACGGGAGAGAACGATGGCCGACCGCACGTACCGCGTCACCGAGATGGTGGGCACCTCGCCCGACAGCATCGAGCAGGCCATCCGCGGTGCGATCGCCCGGGCCAGTCTGACCCTGCGCCACGTCGACTGGTTCGAAGTGACGGAGATCCGCGGGTACATCCGGGACGGGCAGCTCGACCATTACCAGGTGGGCATGAAGCTCGGCTTCCGCCTCGAGGACCCGTGATCGGCCGCGCCCCGGGCAGAGCAGGTCCCGACGTTCCGCTGACGGTTCGTTAGCTTGCTGCTGCCGGTCCTGATCTACTGCGGTCTCTGCACCGCGGTGATCAGCTCGTTGGGTGTGCTCCTGATCCCGACGCTCGCGGCGGACCAGGGCGTCTCCCTGGCCGCCGGCCAGTGGGTGCTGACGGTCTCGTCCTTCACCGCCGCCATCTCGACGCCGGTCCTCGGCCGCCTCGCCGACCGCGGCGACCCGCGCAAGGTGCTGCTCGGTGCGCTCGGCGTCGTCGCGGTCGGTTCGGTGCTGGCCGCGACCGCGACCGAGTTCGCCGTGCTCCTGGTCGGTCGCGCCCTGCAGGGCATCACCTTCGGCATCGTCCCGGTGACGATGTCCCTGGCGCGTCGGCACCTTCCCGTCGAGCGCCTGCAGTCCGGGATCGCCGCGCTGTCCGTCACCGCGGTCACGGGCATCGGCCTCGGTTACCCGGTCACCGGCGCCGTCGCCGAGTACGGCGACTACCGCGTCGCGTTCTGGATCGCCGTCGCCTTCGCGGGCAGCGCGCTGCTCGTCGTCCCGTTCGTCGTGCCGCCGAGCCCATCGCTGCGTCCCGGCGCGGCGGCCGAGCCGTTCGACGTCGGCGGCGCGGTGCTGCTCGGCGTCGGGCTGGGTGCGGGGCTGCTCGCGCTGGCCGAGTCCCCGCGGTGGGGCTGGGACTCACCGGCGACGCTCGGTCTCCTCGCGGTCAGCGTCGCGGTGCTCGCGCTCTGGGTGCGCTGGGAGGTGCGCGCGCCGGCGCCGCTGATCCGCCTCGACCTTCTGCGGCGGCCGGACGTCCGGCTCGCGCAGCTGTCCGCGCTGTGCTTCTGGCTCGCGATGTTCGGCTCGTTCGCCGCGACCGGGACGCTCGCCCAGACCCCCGCGGGGGCGGACTACGGGCCGCACCTGACCGCGTTCGGCGCGGGGTTCGTGATCCTGCCCCTGTCGATCGGCAGCCAGCTCTCCAGCCGACTCGGGGTGTGGCTGTCCCGGCGGCTCGGGCCCCGCGCGGTGCTCGTGGTCGGGGCGGTCGCCGTCGTGGTCGCGAACAGCGGGCTCTGCGTCTGGCACGGCGAGACGTGGCAACTGCTGCTCGGGCTGCTCGTGCTCGGGGTCGGCGTCGGCGTCGCGCTCAGCACGATGCCGCTGCTGCTGCTCGGCGCCGTGCCGGGGGACCAGCTCGGGAGCTCGATCGCCGCCAACGCCGTCCTGCGGCAGGTCGGGGGCTCGATCGCGTCCGCCATGGTGGGCGCGCTGATCGCGGCCCACACCGTCGACGGGCTGGCGACGGACGAGGCCTTCCGATGGGTCTTCGGGATCGGGGCGCTGATCGGAGTCGGTCTCATGATCAGCCTGACGATCGCGACGGTCCGATCACGGACTGCGCCGTCGGAGTGACGCTCCGTCGACGGTCTCAGGTTTTTCGCAGATCGAGGGATCCGTCGGCGCCGCCACGGCGTCGGAGCTCTGACACCTGGGTACGGAGGGGGACCCCATGAGTCTGATGCTGGAACACGACGAGTACGCGCCCGAGACCGAGCTCGCCGAGAAGGAGCCGTTCGGGAAGACCGTCGCGCGCGTCGTCCTGCTCAGCGTCGTGGTGACCGCTCTCGTCGCGGGCCTCTACCTGGCGTTCGGCAACAACGGCGGCACGGACCCGCTCGCCGGGACCCCGGCCTCGCAGTCCGCGGACAAGGGCGCCAAGCCGGCGCCCGCGAAGCCGAAGCCGCTGACGTACTCGGAGAAGGTCGCGAAGGCCGCCGACGCGCTGCCGAAGCCGACCGGGATGAGCGCCAACGCCAAGCGCGCCGCGCTCGTGAAGTACCTGAACAAGGTCGGCATCAAGGTGACTGCGGCCAGCGCCCCGGCGACCGCCGCGTCGCAGGCCTGCCAGTTCCTCGGCAACGGCGTCGCGCCGAGCAAGATGGTCGCCGAGGTCGCCGCCGGCGGCGGGTTCACCCGTCCGCAGAGCAAGGCGTTCCTGCTCGGCGCCGCGTCGCTCTACTGCCCGGGCTACGCCAAGAACTTCCGGTAAGCACACCGGTTCTCCGAGCGGCCGACGCGCCCGCCCCGCCCGCCGGGAGGCGGGCGCGTCGCGTTCGGTCCGGCTTCTACGCTGACGCCATGAGCGTCGTCGTCGAGATCCCCGATCTGCCCGACACCATCGCCCGCTACGACCTGGCGTTCCTCGTCAGCGTCTCCGCCGCGGGCCAGCCGCGCTTCCTCGCCCAGCGCCCCCGCGTCGAACCGGGCCCGATGCTCGTCGTCGACAAGGCCGGCGAGGGCACGCGCAAGGCCGCCGACGGCAAGGTCGTCGCCCTGCTCTACCCGAACCCCGACCCGTCCCGGCACGCCCTGATCGTCGACGGCACCGCTGAGCTCCGCGGCGAAGAGCTCTGGATCACCCCCACCGCCGCGATCCTCCACATCCCCCGCTGACCCGACCCCTCCCGCCCCCGTGGTGGTGGTGACAGCCGGTTCGACGGCGGCCTGTGGAAAAGAAGGGGTGACACCCCTTACTGCGCAGTAAGGGGTGTCACCCTTTCTTGACAGCGGACGTCAGGAGGCCTGGGAGACCGAGCTCATCAGGAACTTGTCGACGCGGACGGGGGGCATCGCGGCGCGGGTGAAGTAGTCGCTCCACTCGCGGGGGAGGCAGGGGGCGGTGGGGCCGATCTCGGTCATCCGCGCCAGCAGGTCGACGGGGGAGACGTTGAACCGGAAGTTGTTCACCGCCCCGACGACGGCGCCGTTCTCGACCAGGTAGACCCCGTCGCGGGTCAGACCCGTGAGCAGGAGCGTCTGGGCGTCGACCTCGCGGATGTACCACAGGCACGTCAGCAGCAGGGCCCGCTCGGTGTTCGCGATCATCTCCGCGAGCGTCGGACCGGGGGTCTCGGCCTCGAGGATGAGGTTGTCCAGCGGCGGCGTGACGTTGCCACCGGTCTTGGCCGCGGTGTGGCGGGTGTGGATGAGGTTCGTCAGTTCCCCGCCGCGGACCCAGTCGGTGGCGCCCGTCGCGAGGCCGTTGTCGAACACCGACGACATGCTCGACGACGACGAGGCGACGACGAACGGGCAGCACTCCAGACCCGGGGCCGCCGGGTCGCTGCGCAGGGTCAGCTTCGCGTCGCTGAGTCGCTCGCCGACGCGGGTCCCGCCACCGGGGGCGGAGTAGACGGTGCGTCCCTCCGCGGCGTCGCGGCCGGCGGCGGTCCAGTAGGCGTAGATCATCAGGTCCGCGACGGCCGACGGGGGCAGGATCGTCTCGTAGGTCCCCGCGTCCAGCGCGATCCGGTTGGCGGCCCAGCCCAGACGCTCCGTCAGTTCTGAGTCCAGGGCGTCGACGTCGACGCCGACGAAGTCCGGCGTCGCGACGCCGGCCCAGGCCGAGCGCGCGTAGTCGGCGCTCTTGCCGTTGATCTCGACCTTGCCCGTCGGCTGGACGTGCCGCAGACGCAGGCCGGTCGACGTGCCGAGGTAGGTGGTGCTCAGGTTGTGCGACGCGAACCCGAACAGCAGGCGGTCCGCGGTACGTGCCCGCTCGAACGCGGCCCCGAGCCCGGCGGCCAGGTCGGAGAAGACCCCGATCGCCGTCTCGGCCGGCGGAGCGTCCCAGTCGGCCACGGTCGGCGCCTGACCGGGCGTCACCAACGGACCCGCGTCCTCGGCCGGGTCGTTGCGGCGCGCGGCCTCCTCGGCGGCGCGGACGAGCTCGGGAATCGCGTCCGCGTCGGGGTTGCTCCGCGAGACGACGCCGACGGCGGTCTCGGTCCCGGACCCCACCGTCGCGATGACCGTGACGCCGCGGGAGCGGCTGACGCCGTTGGTGGTCAGGGTGTTCCCGGCCCAGCGCAGGTTCGCGTCGCTGTCCTCGGACACGATCACCTGGCAGCCGTCGGCCGTGGAGGCGGCCAGCGCCCGCTCGACGATCTCCTGGGGCTCCAGCATCGAACTCATCGACCGGCCTCCGCGAGGGTGTTGAGGACGCGCACGCCGCGGAACAGCGCGACGGGGCAGCCGTGGCTGACGGCGGCGACTTGACCGGGTTGGCCCTTGCCGCAGTTGAACGCACCGCCGAGCAGGTAGGTCTGCGGGCCGCCGACCGCGGCCATCGACCCCCAGAAGTCGGTCGTCGTCGCCTGGTAGGCGACGTCGCGCACCTGCCCGGCGAGCTTGCCGTTCCGGATGGCGAAGAAGCGCTGGCCGGTGAACTGGAAGTTGTACCGCTGCATGTCGATCGACCACGACTTGTCGCCGACGATGTAGAGCCCGTGCTCGATACCGGCGATCAAATCCTGGGTTGACGGACCGTCAGGAGCCGGCTGGAGCGAGACGTTCGCCATCCGCTGGATCGGCGTGTGCGCGGGGGAGTCGGCGAAGGCGCACCCGTTGGACCGCGACTGACCGGTACGGGCGGCGATCCGCCGGTCGAGCTGGTACCCGACCAGGACACCGTCGGAGACGATCGGCCACGACTGCGTCGCGACGCCCTCGTCGTCCCAGCCGATGGTCGCGAGGCCGTGGTCGACGGTCCGGTCGCCGGTGACGTTCATGATCGGCGCGCCGTACTGCAGCGTGTTCAGCTTGTCCGGCGTGGCGAACGACGTCCCGGCGTAGGCGGCTTCGTAACCCAGCGCGCGGTCGAGCTCGGTCGCGTGGCCGATCGACTCGTGGATCGTCAGCCACAGGTTGGTCGGGTCGATCAGCAGGTCGTAGTTGCCCGGCTCCACCGACGGCGCCGCGAGCTTCTCCGCGAGCAGGCCCGGGAGCGCCGCCAGCTCGGCGTCCCAGTCCCAGCCCACGCCCTGTGTGTACTCCCAGCCCCGGCCGGCGGGCGGGGCGAGCGTGTCCATCGTCTCGAAGCGGCCGGACTCGGCGTCGATCGCGATCGCGTTGACGTTCGGCTGGATACGGACGCGCTGCTGGGTGGTGCTGGTGCCCGCGAGGTCGGCGTAGAACTTGTTCTCCAGCACCGCCAGCAGCTCGGCGTCGACGTGCGAGACCCCGGGGGCGCGCAGGACCCGGTTGCTCCAGTCCGCGAGCAGCGCGATCTTCTCCGGCTCGGGGATCGTGAACGGGTCGATCTCGTAGGCCGACACCCACGTCACGTCCGGGTACACCGGCTCCGGCGCGAGCTCGACGGGCTCGATGTTCACCGGCCGGCAGATGCGCGCGACCTCGACGGCCTGCTCGGCCACCCGGACGGCCGCGTCCGGCGTCAGGTCGATGCCGGAGGCGAAGCCCCACGTCCCGTCGACGACGACGCGGACGGCGAAGCCGACGTCCTCGGCGTCCGAACTCGCCTCCAGGCGGGCGTCGCGCAGGCGGATCGCCTGGTTGCGCACCCGCTCGAGGCGGAAGTCGGCGTGGGTCGCGCCGAGCGACTGCGCGCGCTGCAGCGCGGCGGCGGCCATCGCCCGGCCGGGGAGGGCGAGGAAGGCCTCGTCGATCCGGCGGGCGGCGTGCGGAGATCCGTTGGCGGTCACGGCGCCCACCCTAGGCAGGAACGGCCCGGGAATCCGGGGAAGGACGCGGGTGACGCGCGCGGGTCAGCAGCCGGTGATGACGTCCCGGCCCGCGCCGCCGCGACACCGGTCGTTGCCCCGGCCGCCCTTGATCCGGTCACGGCCGGGCCCGCCGAGGATGACGTCGTCCCCGCCGCCACCGATCAGGATGTCGTTGCCCCGGCCGCCGCAGATCAGGTCCGCGCCGCCGCGGCCCTCGATGCGGTCGGCCCCGCCGAGGCCGACGATCACGTCCGCCCGTTTCGTCCCGCGAATCCGGTCCGGCCCGGCGGTGCCGACGATCGTCGCGGGACGGCCGAGGCACCGCGGCACGGGCTTGGACGCCCGGGCCTTGGGCGGGGTCGGCGTCGGGCGCGGGGCGGGCGCGGGTGGCGCGGGCGGTGGGGTCAGCGGGGAGAACAGCAGCCGGTTGGGCGTGCCGGGCCCGGCGTCGGCGATCACGCCCGGGGTCGCGGTCCGCGTGAGCAGCGACTCGACCTGTGCCGGGGTCGCCCCCGGATTCGCCTGCAGGTAGGTGGCCGCCACCCCGGCGACCAGCGGCGCGGCGTACGAGGTGCCGTCGAGGTTGCCCTCGGCCGAGGTGTCCGTGGCGGGCGAGCTGGAGACCAGGTCGTCACCGGGGGCGAACAGGTCCACGCACGACCCGACGTTCGAGAACGACGCCCGGGCGTCGTTAATGGTGCTGGCGGCGACGGTGATCGCGGCCCGCTGCGCGGCGGGGGACTCGGTGCAGGCGTCGGCGCCGTCGCGGTTGCCGGCGGCGACGACGGTCGTCACCCCGGCCGCGACCAGGTTCGCCACCGCGGCGTCCAGGGCGTGCCCGCGCACCCCGAGGCTGAGGTTGGCGACCATCGGGGCGGCGGGGTTGGCCGCGCGGGCCGCCAGGACGTGGTTGATCCCGGCGATGACGACGCTGACGGCCGAAGCCGCGGTCGAGCCGAAGATCCGGACCGGCACGAGGGTGACGCCCTTGGCGGCGCCCCAGGTCTGCCCGCCGAGCAGCCCGGCGACGCGGGTGCCGTGGCCGAGAACGTCGTCGGTGCTGCCGAGGCCGGTGAAGTCGGCGCCCGCCGCCACCCGTCCGGCGAACTCGCTGTGCGTCGCCCGCACGCCGGAGTCGATGACGAACGCGGTGACGCCGGTCCCGTCGTTGCCCCAGCTGTACCTCCCGTCGAGGGAGCGGCTCCGCTGGTCGATCCGGTCCAGTGCCCACGGCGCCGGGTTCTGCGTGGCCGCCAGAGCTGACGGAGCGTCAGTCGAGCTCAGGCACACCGGCAGGTCGGGCTCGACGGCGGCGACGTCCGTGTCGTCCTCCACCGCCGACTGGGCGCGTGGGGGCAGCGTCGCCGCGTACCCCTTGACCGCGTACTCGTACCGGAAGTGCACGGTTGCACCCTTCGCCGCCGCCTCGTCGGCGGCCGCGGCGACCTCCTCCGGAGTCGCGTCGTCGTCGAGCAGGACGACGAACCGGTCCCCGTCGTAGTCCGCCGCCTGGACCGCGCACGGGTCGTCGGCCGCCGCGCCGTGGGGCGCCGGCGCGCCGACCAGCGCGAGCACCAGGGCGCCGGTGAGGACCGCGGCCCCGGCGGCCGCGCGACGTGCCACGCCTAGGGCTTCTTGGCGACCGACACCTTGGCGGTCGCCCCCTTGCCGGCCTTCGAGCGCGCCCACACCTTGCACGTGTAGGCGGTGCGCGCCTTCAGCCCCGTCACCTTCGTCGACGGCGCCTTGTCCTTCACCGTGACGACGTGCTTGCGGCCGGTCTTCGCGGTGCAGGTCGCGGTGTAGCCCGCGATCTTCGAACCGCGAGCCTTGGACTTGGCGTAGGTGAGCTTGACCGCGCTCGCGCTCACGCGCTTCGACGTGAGCTTGCCCGGCTTCGTCGGGGTGATCTTGCCGCGGTGGATCCGGACGTTCCGCTTCGAGAAGGTCATGTCCGTCAGGTCCACGCGCAGCGCACCGCCGATGTCGACGACGCTCGCGGTGCCGCTGCCCGACCCGGTGATCACCGGGCTCAGCCCCGCGGTCGTCAGCGAGCCGGGGGAGTCGATCCCGTAGACCTCCTTGAGGAAGGCGTTGGGGATCACGACGCTCGCGCTGCCCTTGAACGGCGTCGCGCCGTCCTGAAGGAAGTGCGAGTTGGCCAGCTCGAGCAGGATCATCTGCTGACCCTTGCTGTCGTTCACGATCTGCGGCGGGATCGCGCCGGCGTCGATGTTCGAGCTGTAGTCCATGCCGAGGAACGCGTTGCGCTGGGCCTTGTTCCGCCAGCTCGCGTAGTCGGTGATCCAGCCGCCGAGGTAACCGTCGCGCTGGTCGGTCGGGGTGCTCGGGCAGGTCCACGGCACCGAGCCCTGGTCGCACCCGCCGGTCACCAGGACCGGCTTGGCGGTGATCTGCACCCGCCAGTGGGGGTGACCCGAGGACGGGGGCGTGCGGTTGACGATCACGCCCGTGCCCTTGGTGTCCGTCACCCGCGGGACGATCGACCCGGTGTCGATCGTGATCACGTAGGTGTCGTTGCGGGCGCCGGCGCCGAGCTCCAGGCTGGAGCCGCCTTCACCGGCCGGGCCGGACCAGACGTTCCAGCCGACGTCGCCGGCGGCGCCGTCCGCGCCCGGGGTGCAGATCGTCGAGACCCAGGACGTGTCGAGGGCAGCGCCGTTCTTCGTCGCGGAGACGACGGAGCCGCAGGCGGCCGTGGTCGCGGTGGGGGCGGCCGCGGTGGGGGCGGCCGCGAGCGGGGCGAGTCCGGTGATGGCCAGTGTGGTCGCCATCACGGCAGCGGAACGACGAGCGATCATGGGGACATCCTGGGGCATTCCGGCGGCCCGATAGCGTTCCGGCAGGCCGTGTCGACGTCTCGTGTCGGCCGGCGCGTTGATCGGGAGGAGCCCCACGGTGGCAGACCGCTCCGTACTGGTGACCGGAGGGAACCGCGGCATCGGCCGCGCGATCGCCGAAGCCTTCGTCGCGGCCGGCGACAAGGTCGCGGTCACGTACCGCTCGGGTGAACTGCCCGACGGCGTCCTCGGGGTCACGTGCGACGTCACCGACACCGCCGCCGTCGAGGCCGCCTTCGCCGAGGCCGAGGCTGCCCACGGGCCGGTCGAGATCGTGGTCGCCAACGCGGGCATCACCAAGGACACGCTCCTGCTCCGGATGAGTGAGGAGGACTTCACCTCGGTCCTCGACACCAACCTGACGGGCGCCTTCCGGGTCGCCAAGCGTGCGTCGAAGTCGATGCTGCGCCAGCGCAAGGGCCGCATCATCTTCATCTCCTCCGTCGTCGGCCTGCTGGGGTCGCCCGGACAGGTCAACTACGCGGCCTCGAAGGCCGGCCTGGTCGGCATGGCCCGGTCGATGGCCCGCGAGCTCGGGTCGCGCAACATCACCGCGAACGTCGTCGCCCCGGGCTTCATCGAGACGGCGATGACCGCGGAGCTGACCGAGGACCGGCAGAAGGAGATCCTCGCGTCGGTCCCGTTGACCCGGTACGGCCAGGTCGAGGAGATCGCCGGCGTCTGCGTCTTCCTCGCCGGGCCGGACGCCTCGTACATCACCGGGGCGGTCATCCCGGTCGACGGCGGCCTCGGCATGGGCCACTGACGCCCGACACGCGGACACGCCAGGTTCTGGCGCCCAGTCAGATCAACGAGAGGAAGTCATGTCGCTGCTCGACGGCAAGCGGATCCTGGTCACGGGCGTGCTCACCGACGCCTCGATCGCCTTCCACGTCGCGCGCCTGGCGCAGGAGGAGGGGGCGCAGGTCGTCCTGTCCTCCTACGGCCGCGTACTGCGCCTGACCGGCCGGATCGCGGGCCGGCTGCCGAAGCCGGCCGAGGTGATCGAGCTCGACGTGACGAACCCCGAGCACCTGGCCGCGCTGCCGGACAACGTCCGCGGCGCCGGCCTCGACGGGCTCGACGGCGTGGTGCACTCGATCGGCTTCGCGCCCGAGGCCGCGCTCGGCGGCAACTTCCTCGACACCTCGTGGGAGGACGTCGCGACCGCGGTCAACGTCTCGACCTACTCGTACAAGGCCCTGGCGATGGCGGCCAAGCCGATGTTCCCGTCCGCCGGCGGCTCGATCGTCGGGCTGACCTTCGACGCGACCGTCGCCTGGCCCAAGTACGACTGGATGGGCATCGCCAAGGCCGGGCTGGAGTCGTGCTCCCGGTACCTGGCCAAGTACCTCGGCCCCGAGGGCATCCGCTCGAACCTGGTCGCCGCCGGCCCGATCCGCACGATGGCCGCGAAGTCGATCCCCGGGTTCGACGAGTTCGAGAACGTCTGGACCGAGCGGGCCCCCATCGGGTGGGACCTCAACGACCCGGTCCCGGCCGCCCAGGCCTGCGTGGCCCTGCTCTCGGACTGGTTCCCGGCCACCACGGGCGAGATCGTCCACGTCGACGGCGGCGTCCACGCGATGGGCGGCTGACGCGGGACGGACCGGCGAACGGGCGAAAAGAGCAGGTGAGGGCGTCGTGACGGTGCGCTCTCAGGGCGTCGTGAAACACTGGTCGCATGGACGACGGAGGTAGTAGTAGTCCGGGGCCGGCGCCCCTGCCGCCGCGCCTCGGAAACCCGGGAGACCCCCTGCCCGCCCGCAGCGGCCGGCAGCTGGCGCTGGTCTTCGGCTCGATGGCCGTGTTCTTCGTGGTCCTGGTCGCGCTGTCGATCTGGGGGTCGAAGAACGGATGAAGCGCCGCTTGGTCCTGCTCCGGCACGCAAAGGCCGAGCGGGGTAGCACCACCGATCATGAACGCCCGCTGACCGCACGGGGCCGTGCCGACGCCATCGCCGCCGGCCGGTGCCTCGCCGAGCTGAAGCTCGCCCCGGACCTCACGATCTGCTCGACGGCGACCCGGGCCAAGGAGACCTGGGTCCTCGCCGCCACCGAGCTCGAGGACGGCATCGAGACCACGTACGAGCGCGCGGTCTACAACGCCGAGCTCGAGGACCTCGTCGCCCTGCTCCGGGAGACCCCCGACGACGTGCAGACGGTGCTGCTCGTCGGGCACAACCCCGGCCTGTACTACCTGGTGCAGACGCTGGCCGGCAGCGGCCCGGAGCACCTGCTGCGCGAGGCCCGGGAACACCTGGCCACCTCCGGCATCGCCGCGCTGGAGTTCGACGTGCCGTGGTCCCAGCTGGACACCGGCTCCGGCCGGCTCGTCGAGTTCGTCGTCGCCCGGGGCTGAGCGGCCGGTCAGCCCAGGAGCCTCGGATGTCCCGCGCGCGCACCGCGACCGCCGGAGCGGTGCTGCTCGCGCTGAGTGCCCTGGCGGCCTGCAGCGACGGCGACGGGCCCGCGGCACGGCCGGCGGGCTCGCCGTCCGCGAGCGCCCTCCCCGCGGAAGCTCCGACCGCCCCCCCGGACGGGCTGCCGGAGGTGACCGACGAGCGGTCGCTGGCGGCGCTGATGCGGGAGGAGATCCCGGCGAGCCGGATCCGGACGGTCGCGGTCGAGTCGCGGACCGACGCCTACACGCGGTCCCGGGTCACCTACCGGGCCGGGGACCTGACCATCTCGGGCGTGCTGCTGCGCCCCCGGGGCGCGGGGCCGTTCCCCGGGATCGTGCTCAACCACGGCTACATCGACCCGGACGTCTACCGCCCCGGGCAGGGCCTCGCCCGCGAGCAGGACCGCCTCGCCCGCGCCGGCTTCGTCGTCCTCCACACCGACTACCGCGGGCACGCCGGCTCCGACGAACCCGTCGACGACTTCGATCGCGAGAGTCGCCTCGGCTACACCCGCGACACCATCGCGGCCGTCCTCGCCCTCGAGCAGGAGCCCTACGTCGACGCGGACAGGATGGCGATGCTCGGGCGGTCCATGGGCGGCGGGGTGACGCTGAACGCGCTCGTCGTCCGGCCCGACCTCGTCGAGGCCGCCGTCATTTACGCCTCCGTCAGCTCCCTGCTCCACGAGAACGTCGAGCACTTCACCCGGCGCAGCCGCCCGAGTCAGGCCGACCGCATCCACGCCGAGTACGGCACGCCCGAACAGGCGCCGGAGTTCTGGGCCGGCCTGTCGGCGCGGACGTACTTCGACCGCGTCTCCGACCCGCTGCTGATCCACCACGGCCGCGTCGACGACACCTGCCCGTACCGGTGGGCCACCGCCACCCAACGGGCCCTGGTCGCCGCCGGCGCCGACAGCGAGCTGCTCACCTACGACGGCGAGAGCCACACCTTCTACAGCCGGTGGTCGGAGTCGATGGACCGGACGATCGCCTTCCTCCGCCGGCACCTGGGCATCTCGCCCCGGTCCTGAGAAATCACGTCCGCCCCACTGGGGGTGACGCTCCTATGTCCCGTCAAGCCGGGTTGGGGCCTGCTTCGAGGAGTCGGTAGAGGT
>NZ_BAAAHE010000023.1:69105-102542 GCF_039525035.1 Sporichthya brevicatena | reverse complement strand
AACTGATCGTCAGTTCCCCGGACTGGTAAGGGTTACTGCACTCAAGCAGATATGCAGAACATACGTTCGAACTGGTGGGGGTTCCGTGCTGATCGACTTGCCGGACCGGGCCGACGTGGGGTGCGAGCCCGCGTGGGTCACCGGTGGCCGCCCGCCCTCGCCGGGGGATCCGGACTACGCCTCCTACCAGGATTTCCTGGCTTATGAGGCGCGGCGGGATGCGTTCTGGTCCGCTCACGCTGCGGGTCCGGCCCTACCCCTGGACGCGCCGATCGACATGACCGCCGCGCGTTCGGACGCCGAACTGGTGGGGGAGGTCGCGGACGCGGACCGCCTGGAGAACGCCGCCTACGGCGCGAAGTGCCGGGCGGTGTCGAACGTGGCGATGCGGAAACTGTCCAACCCGGATGCCGATGACGACCCGGAGTATCTGCGCCGTTCGGTCGAGGCCGAACTCGGCTGCCTGCTCAAACTCTCGCCGGCGGCGGTGCAGAACCTGTGCCACGTGTCGATGGAGTTGACCCGCCGCTACCCGAAGACCTTCGCCGCCCTCGAACGCGGGGAGGTCAACCGGGTCCAGGTGCAGGCCATCGTGGACGAGGGCGCGGACCTGGATGTCGCGCAAGCCTCACGGCTTGAGGACGCGGTGCTGCCGGAGGCGAAGGAACGCGGTGGGCGCTCGTTCCGGGGCCGGGTCCGCCGCGAGGTCAAGGCCATCGATGAGGACGCGGTCCGCAAGCGGGAGCAGCGGGCCCGCGCGGATCGCTGCGTCTACCTCCGGCCGGAGTACGACGGCATGGCCACCCTGTGCCTGTTCATGCCCGAGGACGAAGCGCAGCGCATCTTCAAAGCCCTCAAGGAACGCGTCCACCACGACCGGGCGATCCAGAAGGAAGAAGCCGCCGAGGCGCCGCTGGTGATCGCCCGCCAGGACGAGCGCACCATCGCCGCCCAGGAGCTCGACACCATCCAGGCGATCCTCGGTGAGGCGCTCGGGATCGACCCCACCGAGCCGGAGATCCCGGCCTCCTCCGCACTCTCGGCCGAGGCGATCGAGCTGCTCGACCTGCACGCCGACACCTACGTGCCGACGGCGAAGATGAAGACCGCGGTCCGCAACCGGGACAAGCACTGCCGGTTCCCCGGCTGCCGGCGCCCGGCCCGCCAGTGCGACATCGACCACTCGATCCCGTTCACCAAGATCAAGGGCAAGGTCCTGCGCGGCGGGACCCGCTACTGGAACCTCGGCTGCCTGTGCCGGTTCCACCACCAAATCAAACAGATGCCCGGCTGGCATCTCGAACAAGACCGGGGCCGGTTCATCTGGACCACCCCCACCGGGCTGCGGTTCATCACCTACCCCGGCGCAGACGACCCGGACGCTGAACTCCCGGACTTCATCAAGGACCTGACCGCCCCGGTCCCGTTCTGACCTGACGCCAATTCAGGTCAGTTGACTCGGCATGTGCTCGAGTGCCCACGTGAGGGCGTGGTCGGCGACCTCTTCCCAGCCGTCCTCGCCGCACGTCCAGTGAGAGCGGCCGGGAAACTCGTAGTACTCGGTGATCGCATCCGACTTGTAGTGCTTGGCGTTCGACCGGTTCACCGACGGCGGCATGATGTGGTCGGCTCCGCCGGCGATGAACAGCAGGGGCGGCCGGGAGGCGTTGTGGTAGTCGACCCAGGTTTCCTGATGCCCGGGCGTGAGGTTGGCGAGCAGGCCGTAGCGCCACACCCAATTCCCGGGTGCAGGAATGTGGTAGCGCTCGTAGACGGCGGCGGACTCCTCGTCGCTCAGGGTGTTGGTGAAGGCGTAGTGGAATTGCTCCGGCGTGAAGCCAACCGCCTGGTGCCGCTTCGCCGGATTGTTGAGAACCGGGAACAGGGACTTGATCTGCGAGGGCGGGTTGACGTGCACCCCTTCGGTCGGTGCGGAGTCGATGACCACGCCGGCGGCGCCGAGTCCTCGTGCGAGCAGGAGCTGCGTCAGGGTCCCGCCGAACGAGTGACCCATGATGATCGGCGCTCGGTCCAGGCCCTTGATGACGCTCTCGAGGTGGTCGACGGTGGCGGGCACAGTGAGCTCGGCGATCACGTCCGGGTTCTCGCGCAGGGCCTCCACCTCGATCTCGAAGCCGGGGTAGGCCGGGGCCAGCACGCGGTGGCCCTGCCCCTGGTAGTAGGTGACCCAGTGCTCCCAGCACCTCGGGGTCATCCACAGGCCATGGACCAGAACAATGGTTTCGGACACGGCAGTTCCTCTCCGGTGCGTCAGTTGGTCTGCTTGGCGGCCGCGACGATGAGGTCCACGACGGCGTCGGGGTGGGACATCATCGCGACGTGCGACGACTCGATTTCGACGGTCGTCGCGCCCATCCGCTCGGCCATGAAGCGCTCGGCGGCCGCCGGGATCGTTCGGTCGCTACGGGCGACGAGGTACCAGGACGGGATGGTCCGCCACGCCGGGAACCCGGATGGCTGGACGAGGATGGCGGCCTCGGCCGGTCGTTGACTCGCAGCCATGACGGCGGTCGTTGCCGCAGGCAGGTCAGCTGCGAAGACCTCATGGAAGATGCGCGGATTGATGTACGCGTCCACGCCGGCCGGGTACGGCCGCAGGACCAGGTTCTCGGGAGAGGTCAGCCCGCTGCCCGGGTATCGACTGACCAGGTCGATGACGGTCTCCCCGACGTCGGGGCCGAAGGCGGCGATGTAGACCAGCGCCTTGACGTTCGGCAGCGTCGTGGCGGCGTTGGTGATGACGGCACCGCCGTAGGAGTGCCCAACCAGGATCACCGGACCCTCGATCGTGCTCACGACGCTGCTCAGATAGAGGCTGTCGAGATGGAGGCGGCGTTCCGGGTTGGCGGGCGCGAGGACCGGGTAGCCGCGTGCCTGCAAACGTTTGGTGACGTCGTTCCAGCCGGACGCGTCAGCGAAGGCGCCGTGGACCAGAACGACCGTGGGCCGGTCCGTCCGGTCGGCGGTGAACGCCCCGGCCGATCGGACAGGTCCGGCCAGAACGAGGACGGTCAGGACTCCCAGCAGCAGTGCCAGGATCCGGCGGAGACTGTGGTGGTGCATCGGACGTCCCCTCGGTGGGTGGGATGACCCCACCCTCGGGAGGCGTCGAGGGTGCCCGCTTCAGTCACGTGACTGCGGGTCGACTGAACCCGTCTCCAGCGCCGTGCGCAGTTCGTGGCGAGAGCTGACGCCGAGCTTCGGGAAGATTCGGTACAGGTGTGAGCCGACGGTCCGGTGGGACAGGTAGAGCCGTTGACCGATCTCGCGGTTCGACAGTCCCTCTGCCGCCATCTCGGCGATCTGCAACTCCTGAGGCGTCAGGTGGTCCCGAGCCTCCGGCGTCCGGACGTTGCTGCGCTCCCCGGCCGCGCGAAGTTCGGCGCGCGTGCGCTCACTCCAGGCGACGGCGCCCAGGGCGTCGAAGGTGTCGCGGGCGACGCGGAGCGGGCCGCGCGCGTCCGAACTGCGGCGCTGGCGCCGCAACCACTCGCCGTATGCCAGGTGAATCCGGCCGCGCGTGAGCGGCCACGGTCGGAGGTCGGCCGCCAGTGCGGCCTTGAACGCGGTCTCGGCAGCGTGGTCGTCGGCCAGAAGAGGTCGAGCGTGGAGGATGGCCAGGCGCGATCGGGGTGACGGCGAGTCAGTCTGGTCGAGGGCCTCGAACAGCGGGCGGACCTCGTCGATCTGACCGCTGTGCCGGGCCGCCTCGGCCAGATCTCCGATCGCCCAGCGGGTCTTCATGTAGTGATGCGCCGGATCGCGCGGGTCGAACATGCGACGCAGTTCGCCGAAGGCCTCCTCCGGGCGCCCGCACGCCAACGCCGTCACGCCGCGGGCGAGCTGCACGTCGGAGAGCACCGCGCTGGCGCGACTCGGCAGGGCCGTCGCCTCGGCCTCACCGGCAAGAGCTGCGGCCCGGGACTCGTCGCCCCGGAGGCCCGCCACCATCGACACCGCGCCCAGGCTCCCGGTGGCCCAGAACTGTTGCGACGTCTCATTCGCCAGCCGGCTGCCCTCGCTGACGTCCGCAAGCGCGGACCGCAGGTCGCCGCGATGGAGGTTGCTCTTCGCGCGAGCGATCAGCGAGTGCGCGAGCAGGCCGATGCGCCCTTCGGAGCGGAGCCCGTCGACGGCGGTCGAGAGCAAAGGCCCTGCAGTGTCGTGCGCGCCGATGGCCATCGCGGCGAGGCCGTACAGCCGGGCCGAGCTCGGGTCGTACGTCCCGCCGCGGGCCACGCGCTGAAGGGCGTTGTGCACGAGCGAGCCCTGTCCATCCGGATCCGCCCAGGCGAGCACCGAGACGAGGCGGGGATCATCGGGGTCGACCGGCACGCGCTGCGCCGCGGCCACGACCCGCAGGCGGACGTCCGGACCGAGATCGGCCCACCAGCACCGCAGCCCGGCGCCGGTGAGGAGCTTGAGGGCGAGGCCTGGGTCGCTGTCCGCCACTCGAGCGGCGTCGTCCACCAGCAGATGGATGCCGGACGCGCTCCCCTGCAGCCCGTCGTCGAAGATCTCGCGGAGCCAGGCGGCCTGCGTTCGCTGCGCGGCATCGAGTGGCAACCCCTCCGCCTCGGCCAGCAGGCGGCGCACCGTGTCGCGCCGGCCGAGTTCGAACGCGATCTCGGAGGCCTGCAGCAGCCGACTGCCCCGGCGCGTCTGATCGGGGCTCAGCTGGGCCGCCCGCTCCAGCGCCGTCACCGCCGCGAGGGCGCCGCCCCGTCGGCAGGCCCGATCGGCGGCGAACTCCAACTCCCGCGCGATGAACTCGTCGGGACCGGTGGTCGCCGCGGCGAGGTGCCAGACCCGTCGATCAGGCTGGTCCACGAACACCTCGGCGAGCGCCCGGTGCGCCTCCTGCCGCTCGCTGTCGCTGGCCGCGGCGTAGATCGCGGAACGCACCAACGGGTGCCGGCACTGCAGGCGCATCGATCGGACGTCGACCAGCCCGGCGGCGACGGCCGGAGCGAAGTCCGCGAGCGTTCGCTCGGTGCCGTCGGCGATCGACGCGCCACGCAGGACGTCGGAAACCGCACCGCCGTCGTTGGCCGCGCCCACCAGCAGGATCCGTCGCGTGGCGGCCGGGAGATCCGCCTGGCGGGCCGCGAAGGCGCTCTCCAGCCGGGCGGTGAGCGGCAGGCGAGCGGGCAGCGGAACGCCGGGATCCCCGTGGTCGGCCGCGATCGCCGCCGGCAACTCGACCAGGGCAAGGGGATTTCCCTCGGCCTCGTCGAGAATCCGCGCCCGCACCGGGTCCGCCAGATCAGGGGCATGGGCGTCCAGGAGAGTCGCTGCCGCCGCGGGCGGCAGAGAGGGGACAGCGAGCTCGGGAAGGCCCGCCTCGTCGAGGGCCGACGGCGCGCCGTCGCGCAGCGCGAGCAGGAGAACGATCGGGTCGAACTGCAGCCGCCGGGCGACGAACGCGAGCGCCTCGGCACTGGGGCGGTCGAGCCAGTGGGCGTCCTCCACCATGGCGAGCACGGGCACATCCGACGCGGCGTCACTCAGGAGCTCGAGGGTCGCGAGGGCGACGAGGAACATGTCCGGAGCAGCGGAGTCGGTCATGCCGAAAGCGGCGAGGAGGGCGGACCGCTGCGGGGTGGGCAGCCTCTCCGCCTGCCCGAGAACCGGACGGAGCAGCTGGTGCAGGCCCGCGAACGGCAGCCGGGCCTCCATCTGCGTCCCGGTGGTGGACAGCACCAGCATCGCCCGTCCGCGAGCCCGCTCCATCCCCGCGTGGAGCAGCACCGACTTCCCGATGCCCGCCGGGCCGCGGAGCACCAGGGCGCCGCCCCGCTCCGCCGCGCCGTCGACGAGGGCGGAAAGGACCGCCAGCTCGCCCTCCCGCCCGATCAGGGGAGATCCCCGCACGCTCATCACCCGTCTCGGCAGCCGCTGCGGACGACCATGCCGACCGGTGGGCCAATTTGGCGAGTCCGTGCAGCCAAAATCTCCATCACGACATGACGAGAAGTCAGTGCGCGGGCATCTCCACGGTGACCGTCAGGCCGCCGACCGTCGCGCTGCGGGCGGTTTGAGGTGGCGTCAGTACCGGTAGACGCCGGCCGCGGCGAAGCGCCGGCGACGCTTGACCACCTTGAGCACCGCCACGCCCATGGCCGCGGCCAGGGCGAGCAGGCCACCGGTCATCGCCGAGGTCTTGGCGGAGAAGCCGCCGACCAGCAGGTCGTTGGAGTCCGACGCGTTGGCCACCGAGGTCGGCCGGATGTCGTTGGTGCTGACGCCGACCACCGGGGCGACGTCGGCCTCGCTGACGACCGCCTTGGACAGCGGCTCGACGAGCTGGCCGACCGGCTCGACGCGGCCGGAGTTGGCGAAGCCCCACTCCAGCAGCGCGGCGGCGTCGGGGGTGATCCGGCCCTGCCCCGTGAACATCAGGCTCGCGACGATGCGGCGCCCGTCGCGCTCGGCCGCGGCGATCATCGTGTTCTGCGCCTTGGTCGTGTAGCCCATCTTCACGCCGATCGCGCCCGGGTACCCGTTCTGCACGAGACGGTTCTCGGTGCGGGCGTACATCGTCTCGTCCTTGTACTTCGAGTCGGCCGGGACGGAGACCGCGTTGAACGAGTGCCGGACGGTCGTCATGTACTTACGCAGGTCGCCGCGCTGCAGCGCCGCGCGGCCCCAGAGGGCGAGGTCGTAGGCGGAGGAGAACTGCCCGTCCGCGTCGAGCCCGCTCGGGTTGACGACGGTGGTGTCGTTGGCCTGGAGACGACGGGCCTCGGCCTGCATCATCGCGATGCCCTGCTGGAGGCTGCCGCCGCCGGCCTTCGCGAGCGCGGTCGCGGCGTCGTTGCCCGACTTGAGCATGAGCGCGTACCAGAGGTCACCGATCCGGTACGTGTGGCCGGGCCACAGACCGATGCGGGTGCCCTCCTGGTTCGCGTCCTCCCAGTCGGCGGTGTAGAGGTCGGCGTTGCTCAGCCGCGGCGCCATTGTCAGGGCGAGCAGCGTCTTCAGCGTGCTGGCCGGGCGGTAGCGCCCGTGCGGGTTCCGCGCGGCGAGGACCTGGCCGGTGTCCGCGTCGGCGACGACCCAGGCCGCCGAGGAGATGTTCGGCAGCGCGGTCCCGCCGGAGGGCACGACGACGCCCTGCTCGGCCATCCGCGGACCACCGATGGCCGACCCCGTGTCCGCGGCCGCGGTCGACGGCACCGTCGCCGGCAGCAACGCTGCGAGAACCAGTCCGAGCCCGGCGACACCCAGCCGCCCACGTCGAGAACGCATCCGCCCCTGCTCCTTGCTCCGCCGCAGAGTGCGGCCCCCCAGGCGGAGGCCGGTGCGGGTGCATGCCTCCGTGGTTCGAATTTAACGGCCCTCCCCGACCGGCGGTGCGGCTTTGACCTGATCGGGCGGCCCGCGGCCCCGTGTCGTCCCGTTGTGTCCCGGAATGATCACGGCCCTCAAGTGCGACCCGGGCCACACCGATGCTCCCTCCGTCAGGGGAGAGCTGGGGGGTTGCTCGATGACGGCAGACGCCGACCCCGCGCTCCCGGACCTGCTCCT
Organism: Sporichthya brevicatena; assembly: GCF_039525035.1. Lineage (NCBI taxonomy): Bacteria > Bacillati > Actinomycetota > Actinomycetes > Sporichthyales > Sporichthyaceae > Sporichthya > Sporichthya brevicatena. The sequence goes on along the minus strand of NZ_BAAAHE010000023.1, from coordinate 94,991 downwards.
CGGCCGCTATCGGGTCCTCGGTGCGCTCAAGGACGGACATCCGGTGCGCACGGTCCTCGCCGAGGACGTACGGACCGGGATGCGCGTCGTGGTCAAGACGGCCGCGGTCCCGCGCCTGCTGCCCGCGGCCCGCCTCCGGTTGGAGCACGAGGCCGCCGTCCTGCGGCACCTGCGCAGCGAGTGGGTCGCCCCGCTGCTCGACTTCGACCGCGATGACGACCTCGCCTGCCTGGTCACGCCCCTGATCCCGGGCGTGAGCCTCCAGGAGCGCCTCACCGCCGGGCCGCTGTCGCTCGACGACGCGCTCACCGTCGCCCACGCCGTGCTCTCCGCGCTGCGCGACGCGCACGACCAGGGCGTCCTGCACCGCGACGTGAAGCCCTCGAACATCGTCGTCGACGAGGAGTCCCCGCTGGTCCGGGCGACGCTCATCGACCTCGGCCTCGCCCGCACGGAGTGGTTGCACCCGGAGATCCGCGACGTGCCGGTCGGCACCGTCCGCTACATGTCGCCCGAGCAGGCCGGCCTGATCGAGCGCAGCCCGGACGAGCGGTCGGACCTGTACTCCGCCGGCGTCGTCCTCTACGAGTGCCTCGCGGGCCGTCCGCTGTTCTCCGGCACCACCCTCGGCGAGGTCCTGCGCCGGCACCTGTCCACCTCGGTGGCGGACTTCGGCGCGCTCGTCGGCGAGGTGCCGCGCGCCGTGAACCAGGTGCTCGGCCGCCTGCTCGCGCCCGACCCCGACGACCGTTACCAGTCGGCCGACGCCGCGCTGGCCGACGTGTCGAGCATCGTCGCTGCGCTCGGCCGCGGCGAGCCCGAGCCGCGCATCGTCGTCGGTGCCCGGGACCGTCGGCGCACGCTCGCCGAGCCGGCGTTCGTGCACCGCGACGCCGAGATGAGTGCCCTCCTCGCCCAGGTGACGCAGGCTCAGATCGGCCACGGTGGGGTCGTGCTCGTCGAGGCCGAGTCCGGTGGCGGCAAGAGCCGGGTGCTGGAGGAGTTCGCGTCGCGCGCGACGGCCGGCGGGGCCCGGATCTACCGCGGTCAGGGCGTCGACCAGGCCGCCCAGCGCCCGTTCGAGGTGCTGCGCGCGATGGCCGCCGAGGTGCTGGCCCAGGCCCGCGCGGACGCGACCGTCGCCTCCGCGCTGCGCGAGCACCTCGGCGACCGCCGGGAGGCCCTCAGCGCCGCGCTCCCGGAACTCGAGGAGATCTTCGGCCGCAGCGCCGAACCGCTCGGCCCGGAGGCGTTCGCCGAGATCCGCACCATCGAGGCGATCGCGGCCCTGCTCGAGGCGATCGGGACGCCGGACCGCCCAGCGGTCCTGCTGCTCGACGACGGGCAGTGGGCCGACGACCTCAGCCTGAAGCTCCTGCTGCACTGGCACCAGCACGCCGGCGCGGGGCCGCGGCACACGCTGGTCGTCGTCGCGTTCCGGACCGAGGAGGTCGAGACCGCTCATCCGCTGCGGCGCCTGACGACCGCCGAGCGGCTGGAGCTCGCGCCGCTGGGGGCGGAGCAGGTCGTGGAGCTCGCGGAGTCCATGGCCGGTCCGCTGCCGCGGGAGGCCACGGACATCCTCGTCCGCCTGTCGGACGGAATCCCGTTCATGGCGGCCGCGGTCCTGCGCGGACTCGTCGAGTCCGGCGCGCTGTTCCGTGAGGACGGCGGCTGGGGCACCGACCCGGTCGCGCTCGCCGACGTCCGCGCGTCCCAGCGCGCGGCGGCCTTCCTCTCCCGCCGGATCGGCCTGCTCCCGCCCGCCGCCCGCGAGCTGCTGTCGGTCGGGGCCGTCCTCGGCAAGGAGTTCGACCCCGAGTTCGCCGCCGAGCTCGCCGGCCAGTCCGCGGCCGCGGCGTTCTCCTCGCTCGAGGAGACCCGCCGCCGGCACATGATCTGGATCCGCGCCGACCGCTGCGCGTTCGTCCACGACAAGCTGCGCGAGACGTTCCTCGAACTGCTCGCGCCGGCGGAGCGTCGTCGGCTGCACCGCCTCGCCGCGGAACGCCTCGAGGCCCGGGAGCCGGACAACACGTTCGACCTCGCCTTCCACTTCGACGCCGCCGGGGAGCCCGCGCGGGCGCTGCCGTACGCGTTGCTGGCGGCCGAGGGCGCGCGCCGACGCCACGCCCTGTCCGCGGCGCAGCAGCAGTACGAGATCGCTGAGCGCGGCGCTCCGGCCGCGGACGTCGCCACCCGGCTCGCGATCGGCGAGGGCCTCGGCGACGTCCTCATGCTGCGGGGGCTCTACGACCTCGCGCGCCACCACTACGAGACCGCGCGCGACCTCGCCGGTGACGCCATCTCCACCGCGCGCCTGCAGGGCAAGCTCGGCGAGCTCGCCTTCAAGCGCGGTGAGCTGGAGGTCGCGAACACGGCGCTGGAGAGCGCGCTGCGGTCGCTCGGGCACCGCGTCCCGAACGGCCGGTTCGGCTTCTTCCTCGCCGCGATGCAGGAGCTGCTGGTGCAGCTGCTGCACACGCTGCTGCCGCGGTTCTTCGTCGGTCGCCGACCGGAGGGGCCCGAGGAGGAGTTCGTCGCGATCCGGATCCACAGCCGGCTCGCGCACACGTACTGGTTCTCGCGCGGCTCGCTGCCGACGCTCTGGACGCACCTGCGCGGCATGAACCTCGCCGAGCGGTACCCGCCGTCGGCCGAGCTCGCGCAGGCCTACTCCGAGCACGCGCCGGTGATGACGCTGATCCCGTGGTTCGAACGCGGCATCCGCTACAGCGAGCGGTCCCTGCAGATCCGTCGCGACCTCGGCGACATCTGGGGTGAGGGTCAGTCACTTCACTTCCTCGGCGCGCTGCTGTACAGCGCCTCGCGGTTCGAGGAATGCATCGCGCGGTGCCGCGAGGGCGTGCGTCTGCTCGACCGGACCGGCGACCGGTGGGAGGCCAACACCGCGCGCTGGCACATCGCGTTCTCGCTGTACCGGCTCGGCGACCTCCGTGGTGCGGTCGAGGCCGCGCGTGCGGTCTACGCGTCCGGGGCGGAGATCGGTGACGCGCAGGCGCGCGGCATCGCCCTCGGGGCCTGGTCGAAGGCGAGCGGCGGGCACGTCCCGGTCGAGTTGATGGAGGCCGAGCTCAGCCGTCCCACCCACGACGTGCACACCAGCGCCGAGGTGCTTCAGGCCCAGGGCGTGCGCCTGCTGGCCGAGGGCTCCCCGGCCGCGGCCGCCGCCGTGCTCACCGAGGCGGCCGGCATGGTCCGGTCCGCCGGGCTGCGACAGGAGTACGTGGCGCCGGTCTGGCCGTGGCTGACCACCGCGCTGCGGCTGCAGGCCGAGACCCTGCCGGCGACGCTGCCCGCTCGGCGGCGTGCGGTGCTGCGCACGGCGGCCCGGTCGGCTCGCCGGTCCCGGCGGCTGGCCCGCTGGTACCGCAACAACCTGCCGCACGCTCTGCGCGAGGCGGGGTTGATCGCCGCGATGCGGGGCCGGTCGCGCACGGCGCGCCGGCTGCTGCAGCGCAGCCTCGCGGTCGCCGAGCACCTGAACATGCGTCACGAGCACGCGCAGTCCGTGGTCGCGCTCGCCGCGCTCGAGCCGGAACCCGGACGGCGCGAGATCGGCCTCGACCTGTCGACCGCCCGCGCCGTTCTGGCCGAGCAGGAGTGGCAGGAGCCCGAGGCGAGCGCGGTCACCCCGTCGCTGGTCGACCGCTTCGACGCGATCCTGGAGTCCGGGCGGTCGATCGCCTCCGCCCTCTCGCGCGGTGCGGTGTACTCCGCGGTGCGCGACGCCGCCGCCACGCTCCTGCGCGGCGAGCACTGCCTGGTGCTCGAGGCACTCGACGGGCCGGACGGGGACCTCGTCGCCGTCGCCGGCCACGCGCCGGGGGAGTTCAGCCGGGCCGTCGCCCGTCGCGCCCTCGCCGAGGGGCGGCCCATCGTCCCGGACGACGAGACCGCCGCCGACGCCAGCGAGAGCCTCGTGCTGTCGGGCATTCGCTCGGTGCTGTGTGCGCCGATCCACGTGCACGGCCGGCCCGTCGCGTGCGTCTACACCGAGCACCGTCGCGTCGGCGGTCTGTTCGGGGAGAACGAGGCGCAGCTCGCCGAGTTCATCGCGACCCTCGCCGGCGCGGCCCTGGAGAACGCCGAGGGATTCGCCGAGATCCAGGACCTGACGCGCACGCTGGAGCGGCGGGTCGACGAACGGACCGCCGAACTCGCGGAAGCCGTCGCCGAGGTCGGTGCCGCCCGCGACGCCGCCCTCGCCTCCGCGGCCGCCTCGTCGACCTTCCTCGCGACGATGAGCCACGAGATCCGCACGCCGCTGAACGCCGTGATCGGGTTCACCGGTCTGCTGCTGGAGTCGCCGCTCTCGGGCGAGCAGCGCGACCTCGCGTCGTCGGTGCGCACGAGTGGCGAGGCGCTGCTCGACATCATCAACGACATCCTCGACTACTCGAAGATCCAGGCCGGCGAGCTGCACATCGAGAAGGCGCCGTTCGACGTCGTCGAGCTGATCGACAGCGCCGTCGAGCTGGTCGCGAACTCGGCCGCGCACCAGGGACTGGAGCTCGTCAGCACCGTCGACGCGTCGTGCCCGCCCGTGGTGCTCGGCGACGTCACGCGTTTGCGTCAGGTCGTGGTGAACCTGCTGTCGAACGCGGTGAAGTTCACCGTCGCCGGCTCCGTGGCCGTCCGCGTGCGCGCCGTGCCGGGTTCCGGCCCGGACGACCTGACGCTGGAGATCGCGGTCGCGGACACCGGCATCGGCATCCCGGACCACGCGATCGAGCGCCTGTTCGCGCCGTTCAGCCAGGTCGACGCCTCGACGACGCGGCTCTACGGCGGGACCGGGCTGGGGCTGGCGATCAGCCGTCGCCTCGCGACCGCCATGGGCGGCGAGATCTCCGTGCGCAGCGAGCCCGGCGCGGGTTCGGAGTTCACGGTCCGGGTCCGGGTGGGCCGGACGTCGACGGACGCGGCCGACAGCATGGCCGCGCTGCGGTCCCGGGCGGTGCTGGTCGCGCTGCCCGAGGGTCTGCTGCGCACCGCGATCGTCGACCAGCTCACCGCGTGGGGCCTGAGATGCCGCACCGTGGCCGAGGGCAGCTGGGACGTCGCGATCGTTGACCAGGGCATCGCGCCGGCGGAGGCGCAGGCGCTCCGCCGGGGCGGGGCGCCGCTGGTGGCGGTCACCCACATCGGCGAGGGACTGACCGGCGGGGACCGGCGCCTGTTCGCCGCCACCGTCACCAAACCCGTCCGGCTGCGGGCGCTGGCGGAGACACTGCTGCGGGTGCTGGAGCCGATGCGTGGCATCCCGGCGCAGTCGCCGCCGGTCGGCGCGGAGCCGGCCGCGTCCGGCGCGGAGCCGGCCGCGTCCGGCGCGCTGCGGATCCTCGTCGTCGAGGACAACGCGATCAACCAGAAGGTCGCCCGGCTGCAGCTGAGAAACCTGGGCCACGACGCGGTCGACGTCGCCGGCAACGGCCTCGAGGCCGTCGCGGCGCTGCAGACCCAGGCGTACGACCTGGTGCTGATGGACGTCCAGATGCCCGAGATGGACGGCCTGGAGGCCACCCGGACGATCCGGCGGATGACGTTCCCCGACGGCCCGCCCCGCATCGTCGCCATGACCGCCGGGGCCCTCGCCGCCGAGCGCGACGCCTGCACCGCCGCCGGCATGGACGCCTACCTCGCCAAACCCGTCCGCCTCGACGACCTCCGCGACGTCCTCACCGAGGTCCTGGGGCCCGTGCAGTAACCCGGCGCGTCCGGGGAAGATGAGCGCCCATGGGGCAGATCGTGCAACTCGTGGGGGCGTTCCTGGTGCTGGCCGGGTTCATCGGCAACCAGCGCTTCGGGCTCTCGACCGGGAGTCCGTGGTACCTGCTCGCCAACGCGCTGGGGAGCTCGATCCTCGCCACCGTCGCGGCGACCAGCGGGAACTACGGCTTCCTCCTGCTCAACGTCGTCTGGGCCGTGGTCGCGATCGTCGGCCTGGTCCGCCTCGCGATGGGACGGCCCGCGACGGCGTGAGGCCGGATGCGCGAGGATCGTGGGAGAAGGTCCGCCAACCCCGGGGAGCTCCGCCGTGTCGATCGTCGCTCTGCAGAAGCTGGAGTCCGGCGCGACCGCCGCGCAGGCGTGGGAGCTGTTCGACTCGCTGCCGGCGGTGCGGGCGGAGGAGATCCGGGGGCGGTGGCGGGGCCGTGAGCTGCCGACCGGCCATCCGATGGACGGGATCCTCCAGGCGTCCGGCTGGTACGGCAAGCAGTTCGACGACGCCGAGTCGGTGCATCCGCTGCTGTTCTCGATCGGGGGTGACCCGGACTCGGTGTTCGCGGTCGACCCGCGGCGCGTCCCGGTCGGTCTCGCGGACAAGGTGCCCGCGTCGGTGGTGGCGAAGGGGCGCGGTCTGCTCGGCGTCCTGCGGTTGGGGCTGCGGACGCGGCGCCACCGCGCGCGGCTGCGTAACCTCGAGCATCGCGGAGTCGTCACCGCCGCGATGGTCTACGACCACCTTCCGATCATCGACGTCTTCCGCCGGGTCGACGACACGACCCTGCTCGGCGTCATGGACCGGCGCGGGATGCCGGAGCCGGACTTCTTCGTCCTGACCCGGGAGTCGGCGTGAAGCGCCAGCGCGTCACCGAGGTCGCGCGGATCCTCGGCGAGCTGCTGACGAGCGAGGCGACGCGGCAGGCCCGCCGGATCCGCCGGACGGACGTCGACCCGCTGGTCGCCGAGCGGGAACGGGCCCGCGCGCTCCGCGAGGCACTGGAGGGACTCGGCCCGCTCTACATCAAGATGGGCCAGGTCCTCTCCACGCGCCCGGACATGGTGTCGCCGACGATCATCGAGGCACTGCAGGATCTCCACGAAGAAGTGATGGTCCGTCCGTTCGACGAGTTCGAGCACGTCCTGGTGAAGAACCTCGGGCCGGACTGGCGCACCCGGTTCGCGACGATCGAGACCGAGCGCCCGCTGGGTGCGGCGTCGATGGCACAGGTCTACGCCGGGACACTGCACGACGGTCGCGAGGTCGTCGTCAAGGTGCTGCGCCCGCACGTCGCCGCGCAGGCGCGCCTCGACATGGAGATCCTCGCGCAGGCCGTCCGGCTCGTGATGCGGCGCTTCCCCGTCCAGGCCGAGCTGTTCCAGCCGGAGGCGATGCTGGAGAGCATCTTCGTCGCGATGCGTCCGGAGATCGACTTCACCGTCGAGGCGGCGAACATCGAGGCCTTCCAGAAGTACACCCGCGACTACAAGCACCTGACGGTGCCGGACGTCGTCGAGGTGACGAAGGAAGTCCTGATCATGACCCGGGCCCCGGGCCGGTCGATCCGCTCGGCGGACCTGACGCAGTTCTCCGGCGAGGAGCGCCGTGCCATCGCACGTGACGCGTCCGAGCTGCTGTTCCGCGGCTTCCTCGTCGACGGGGTGTTCCACGCCGACCCGCACCCGGGCAACATCTTCGTCGCGGTCGGGGAGCCGGCCACGCTGATCGACTTCGGGATGATCGGCCGCATCGACCGCCGGACCGCGCTCGGCTACACGCGGTTCATGCTCGCGATGGCACTGAACGACGGGCAGGCGGCCGGCCGCGCCGTCGTCGAGATGTCGACGCTGACGACCCGCTCCGATGTCCCCGGGTTCCTCAACGACATGGGCCGTTGGGTCCCGTCGGTGGTCAACCTCTCACTCGACAACGCCGAGTTCGGCGCGACCTTCAACCAGTTCCTGATCTTCTGCTCGAAGCGCGGCATCGCGGTCAACCCGGCCGTCGCGTTGTTCGGCAAGGCGTCGGCGAACCTCGAGGGAACGCTGCGCGCGATCGCTCCGGAGCTCACGCCCGTCGAGGTGTTCCGCGAGGTGATGGGCGATGTCCTCCGGGACCAGGCGAAGGGCATGGCCGCGGGCGGGGAGCTGATGCGGCTGGCCAACGAGACCTTCATCGCGGCGTACTCGCTGCCCGAGCAGGCCCGGTACCTCGCGCAGTCCGTCTTCGACGGCCAGTTCGTGCTCCGGACCCGCGACGACGCGCTCCTGATCGCCCAGGACCGCGAGGACGCCCGGGCGAAGAAGATGCGTCGCCTGATCCTCGGTCTCGGCGCCGCCGCGCTCTGGGTGAATTATCGCAACAAGAATTGACGCTACGTCATCCGGTCGCGGAGGGCCTGCTTCGCGATGATGACCTGCTGGATCTGGCTGGTGCCCTCGTAGATCCGGAACAGGCGGACGTCGCGGTAGAAGCGCTCGACCGCGATGCCGCGCATGTAGCCGGACCCGCCGTGGACCTGGACCGCGCGGTCGGCGATGCGGCCGACGGCCTCGGAGGCGAAGTACTTCGCGGCGGACGGGCCGAGGCGACGGTCGGCGCCGGAGTCGAAGTCGCGGGCGACGTCGAGGACCAGGCTGCGCGCGGCGCGGTACTCGGTGACCGAGTCGGCGATCAGGCCCTGGATGAGCTGATACTCGCCGATGAGCTGCCCGCCCTGCTCGCGGGTCGCGGCGTAGCCGACGGTCTCGTCGACGAGCCGCTCGGCGAGGCCGACGCAGACCGCGGCGATGTGCACCCGGCCGTGGGCGAGGCACTGCATGGCGGTGAGGTAGCCGCGGTGCAGCCCCGCGTCGCCACCGATGAGGTTGGCGTGCGGGACGCGGACGTCGTCGAGGTAGACGTCGGCGGTCCAGGCCCCGAACTGGCCCATCTTCGCGTCCTTGGGCCCGACGGTCAGGCCGGGGCTGTCCTTCGGGACGAGGAAGGTCGAGATGCCGCGGGCCGGCGCGGCGTCCGGGTCGGTGCGCGCGTAGACCATGAAGACGTCGGCGCTCGGTGCGTTGGTGATGAACCGCTTGGTGCCGTTGAGGACCCAGTCCTCGCCGTCGCGCCGGGCCGAGGTGCTCAGCCGGGACGGGTCGGACCCGGCCTCGGCCTCGGTCAGTGCGAACGACGCGACGACGTCCCCGCTCGCGATCTTCGGCAGCCACTCCGCCTGTTGCTCCGGCGAACCCCCGGCCATCAGGGTGTGCCCGGCGATCCCGTTGTTGGTCCCGAACAGCGACCGCAGCGCCGGCGTGGTGTACCCGAGCTCCATGACGAGTCGGACCTCGTCGTACATCGAGAGCCCGAGGCCGCCGTGCTCCTCCGGCAGCGCGAACCCGTAGAGCCCGAGTTCCTTCACCGCCTTCCGCAGGTGGGCGGGGACGTCGTCGTTGGCGTCGATCTCCGCCTCGAGCGGAACCACGTCGTTACGGATGAACGACCGGACGGTGGCCAGGATCTCCGACACGGAGCTTTCGTCGAGCACGGCCCGAGTCTTTCCGATCGCCCGGATCGACGCCAGGATCAGGCCGGCTCCAGGAATCGGAGCGCCTGGGTGGCGGTCCAGCCCTCGGGGTGGCGCGCGGCGAGGGTTTCGAGGGAGTCGAGGTCGGACCCGAGGGTGAGCAGAGGCGGTTCGGTGAAGCCGTCGGGTCGGGTCTGAGCGAGGCCGACGGTGGCCAGCAGGGCGTTGCAGAGGCAGACGCGTCCGGTTGTGGCGGTGGGGTCGCCGCCCTTGCGTACGAAGACGTCCACGGGCTCGGCGGCGCAGCGGTAACCGAGATGCCCGTCGGCGGTCCGGAACGGCGTGCGGAGGTAGCCGAGGTCGCACAGCCTCGGTCGGGTGGCGTGGACCTCCGGGTCGGCCACCGTCCCCGGGACCGCGGCGACCTTGAAGGGAAAGCCGGTCGGCGAGGCGTCGGCCCTGGTCCGGACGTCGAGGTGGCCGGAGCTGAGCCGGCGGCGCAGGGACTCCTTCAGGTCGGGGCGCAGTCCGGACTCCTCCGCCAGCGCGAACAGGGAGCCGACCTGGACCCCGGTGGCACCGGCCGCGAGCGCCTCGGCGAGCCGGGTGGGTGAGCCGTAGCCGCCGGCGAGCCAGAACGGCAGACCGAGGGTCGCGACCTTCCCGAGGTCGACCTCGTCGCGCGGGCCGTAGACGGGTTCGCCGTCGTCGCTCGTGTCCTTCGTCCGCGGCGGCGCGTTGTGGCCGCCGGCGCGGTGGCCCTCGATGACGAAGCCGTCCGGGCGCGTGGACTCCTCGCGCGCCAGGTAGGAGGCGAGCACCGTGGCGGAGACGATGGCGAGGAAGTGCGGGCGCGACAGCGCCGGCAGGTGCTCGGCGAGCAGGCCGCGCGGGTCGATCTCGACGCGGACGGGGTCGCCGCCGTCGACCTCGACGTCGACGCCGCCGGGGCGGCCAGCCGCGAGGTCGGTGAGCATGCGCGGGATCTGCCGGGGGATGCCCGCGCCCATCAGGACGTAGTCGACGCCGGCCAGCAGGGCGCCGAGCGCCGCGGCAGGGGTGGCGACCTGGATCTTCTCCAGGTAGTTGATGCCGACCGTCCCGTCGTGGCCTTCGCGGGCGAGCCACACCTCGACGAAGTTCGCGACGACTGTGAGCTCGTCGGCGGCGGTGCGCGACTGCACCGCCGGGCGCGGCACCGGCCGATAGGGCGTCCCGGGAGGGCGGCCGCCGGGGCGGAAGTACCGGTCCAGGACGCGCTGCGCCATGGCGAGGTCGGGGAACGCGTGCAGGGCACGGCGCAGGTCGCCCGTCGGGTCACCGTCCTGCAGGCGGCGGGCCAGGCTGACGTCGAGCGCGGTGCCCGAGACGACGCCCAGGTGGCCGGCCTGCGCCACGGCGCGCGCCAGTTGCCACGACGACACCCCGACGCCCATGCCTCCCTGGATGATGCGGGGAAGCGGTCTGGTCATTCGAACCCCCCAACGCGCGAACCTACGCAACCGTAGGTTCGCTCACCGGGAACCGGCGGGACAGGGCCGAAGGGCCCTTCTTCGCCGGGCTGTCGGTCCATGCCCCGAGTGATCTGAGGTGCCGTCAGCTCCAAGTACGAACGAGGACCCCCGCCGTCGCGGCGGGGGTCCTCGACGGGGCGCGGGGAGAGAGAATCAGGCCTTCTTCGCCTTGTAGATCTGGCCGCCCTCGACGATGATCGGCTTCTTCGGCAGCGGCTTCTTGGCCGGGCCGTCGAGGACCTTGCCGCTCTTGATGTCGAACTTCGCGCCGTGGCACGAGCAGTTCATCTCGCCGGGGGTGTCGAAGGCGTCGACGGGGCAACCCTCGTGGGTGCAGAGGGAGTCGTAGCCCAGGAACTGGCCGGCCTTCGGCTGGGTGATGATGTACTCGTCCGCCTCGAAGAGCGCCCCGCTGTTCACGGGAATGTCCTCGGTGGAGGCGATGGGGGTGTCGCCGTCCTTGACGAGCTTGCCGCCCTTGGCGGCGCCCTTCTTACCCTTCGCGGCGCCCTTCTTCTTCCCCTTCTTCTTGGGGTCGGGCTTCGGGAGGGTGGCGGTCTCGGCCTCGGTCGTCGCGACGGCGTTCGAGCTCAGCGCCATCGGGACGGTGAACGCGGCGAGTCCCATCGCCGAGATTCCCCGGAGGACGGCGCGCCGGCCGGGTGCGCCTTCCGGTTCGTCGGGGAGATGGGGCGTTTCCGCAGCAGCCATGGGGGCCTCCGATTCAGGCGGGCGTGAGAAAAGTACGGGTTCGGGCGTTCTGACCCTATTTCGCAGCGGGGTTGAAGTACCTCGGCCGTTCGCCCCGGTGTTGTGGACAGCCGGAGCGGTCGCCAACCGGTCGCCCACCTGCGCCGAGCGGCCGAATTCGCCGGACGAACGGCAGGGCGTCGTCCGGACGTCGGGCCAGGTCAGCGCGCCAAAAAGTCCGAGCCCCAACCCCGCGCCGACAGCGCTCGCGCGAGCGCCGACCGCGAGGACGCCGACGTTGCCGACGAATGCGACAGAACGGATCGTCAGACGCGGTCGGTTGCGGCCGATACTTCGGTCGTGGGCCTTTGGGGTGAGAAGCGGTTCGTCCCTGCTCCGGGCTGGCCGGAACCGCCGCCGGGATGGGTGCCGCCCTGGGGTTGGCGACCGGACCCCTCGTGGCCGCCCGCGCCCCCAAGGCATCGTGGGGGAGGCCGAAGCGCCGCCGGACGCTCCGTCGGCGCCGCGTGGAGCAGCACGGCCCGCCCGGCCTCTGTGGTGGACCAACTCGTCCGCGACGGGTGGACGCGGACCGACCCGCCGGGCGGAGTGCCGGCCTGGTACGTGAGGAACGAGTCGGCGGCGGATCCGCGGTGGTCGTGCCTGACGCCCACCGGGGGCCCGTGGCACCCGCTCAAGAGCGAGGAGTACCCGAGCAAGTCGTGCGGCGGTCGCGCGGAGGAACAGATCGTTCTCACCGCCGAACGTGGCCCGCGCGTCTTCGTCGCCCGATTCGGCCCGAGCGGCCTCACCGTCGATGCCGCACACAAACGTGACGAAGAAGGGGTGGCGGCGATCCGCAGAACCGCCGTCCCGGGCGACTACTGATCCGTCGGAGCGATCAGGGGCGCGAAGCCCAGCCCTCGTCCCGTCGGGCGCGTCGACGAGCGACATCCGCACTCGGTCCGCGCCCGGCGTACCTTCCAACGAGGTCCGCGGCCACGTTCTCCGGCACGGGGCGCACGACCAGTCGTTCCCCGAGGTCGACGACAACCACGCGGCGCGTATTCCACCGAGCGCGTGCGGCTGCGGGGAGCGGTACCTGTCCGCTCCGCGTCACCGTCATCACGTAACTCGTGGCCATGGCATCTGATTGTGGTTGAAGCGCGGTTCTGCCGCGAGCTGCTGGACAAAGTCCGCCTGAGTGAGCCTCCGCGCGGGTTACCGCCGGAACGCGTTGTTGGTGAACCGGAGTGCCAGAAAGCCGTTGTCCTGGCAGCTGACCCAGAGCTGGTCGCGGCCGACGAAGCGGGGTGGGGAGCCGCAGTAGTCGGCGGTGAGGTCGGCCATGTTGGAGATCGTGACCCCGGTCGGGCCGGCGTCGCGGTAGGCCGAGATGTTCGAGATGTACATCAGGGGGTGCTGAGCGTGCTCCGAACCTGGGAGCAGGGACTGCTTGCCGACCTGGGCCGGCGGGTTGAAGTACGCGATCTCGCGGGGCTTCAACGGGTTGCGGATGTCGAACACCCGGACGCCGGAGTTGAAGAACCCGCACGCGAGCGCCGTCGGGTTCGTGCGCCGGTCGACGTCGCAGTAGTGCACGTCGTAACCGAAGGGTCCGTTGGACGCCGCGTCCTGCGCCGCGAGGTCTGCGTTCTCCGGACGGCTGATCTCCAGCTGGATCTGACGGACCACCGTCGGTCGGGTCTCGTCGCCGATGTCGACGATGTGCACGTCCTCACCGGAGAACTCGTCCGCCGCGATCAGGTACGGCTTGCCGCCCCAGGTGACGGGGATGGCGTGCTGGCCCAGCGAGACCTCGCCGCCCCACGTGACCCGGCCGACCTCGCGCATCATCGGCGCGGGTTTGCGTGACTGGATGTCACTCACGTCGAGCACGATCACGCCGGCGGGGAACGCGGTCGTGAGGTAGAGCCGGTTCCCGTCCGCGCTGAGCTCGAATCCGTGGTTGACGACACCGACGGTGCCGACGCCCGCGATCCGCGGGCTCCGGGGATCGCTGACGTCGATCGCCGTGATGCCGCCACCGGCCAACGACGTCGCCCAGTAGGTCTTCCCGTCCGGCGACCACTGGCCCTCGTGGTTGAGCGTCGAGGCGGGAACGGTGAACTCGGTGCCCGCGACGGAGTTGAGCAGCTTCGGTCGCGTGCAGTCGGTCTTGATGTCGTAGACGTCGAACGCCAGCGTTCCGATCACGGGCCCGACCGAGACCCCGGCGAGCAGTCCCCGCGCCTCGTTGACCTTGAGCGACTCCCACGTGCCGCTGAACATCGCCGGGCTCGTCAGGTTGGTGCTCAGTCGCGGCTTGCGGGGATTGCTCGCGTCGATGACCTGGACGCCCTCGGACTTCTTCTTCCCGATGCCGGCCATCGAGGTCGCGTGGTAGGCGCAGTGCCGGTACTGCGGGTTGACCCAGGTCGTGCCCTCACCCTGGTAGCGGCCGAGAAGTTCCAGATTGCAGGAGTAGCCCTGCTGACTGCGCCCGCTCTGCCGGTCGGCGAGCGGCACCTGCCCCTGCAATCCCGACTCCGGCGACGACCCCGGCCCGCAGACCGCGCGCGGCACCGCGGACTCGAACTGGTCCGCCTGTGCCGCCGAACCGCTTCCCGCGATCGCGGGGAGCAACAGCGCACCCGCCAGACCGAGCATCACGCCAGCTCGCACCGCGAACCTCCTCAAGAAGACTTGCGCTTGCTTCGTTTCGGGATCGCGGGCGCAGGTGCGCCGCTGAGCAGAGCGGGAATCAGGAAGAGCTCGAAAAGCTGCCGCTGCCGCTTCGGGTCGACGTCGGGGCGGAGCAGGAAGGCGTAGTGGACCGACGCCAGCCACTCGATCAGATCGGCGTCGTCGAGATCGCTGCGCAGTTCGCCGGTCTCGCGGGCGCGGTCGAAGACGGGCTTCCAGAGTCCGGAGACTGCGGCGTACGGGGCCCGCGTCGGGTCGAGGAGCAGGCTCGGCAGGTCGTCGAGGGTGCTGGCCTCGAACAGTTCGGGCAGCAGGTTCTCGCTGCGCCCGATGTCGATCGCGGCCAGGGACCCTTCGAGCACGGTCTCCGCGAAGCTGGCACCCACCGGGAGGCGCTTGCGGTTCTCCTCGATGATGCGCTCGATCTCGTCCTCGGCCAGCGCCGCGATCAGGCCCTGGCGGCCGTCGAAGTACTGGTAGAGCAGTGGCCGGCTGATGCCGGCGGTCTGCGCGACGTCCTCGATGCGCGTCCGGACGACGCCGTAGCGCTTGAAGCAGTCGCGCGCCGCGTCGAGGACGCGCCGCCGCACGGGAACGGTCTCGGACGCCGGTTCTGCTGGCATGGCCGGAGCGTATTACAAATCCCGTCAGATGTCAGCTGTTTGGCGTTGACCCCTGACATAAACCGCTTTAGTGTCAGATGTCAGGTGTAAACCGACAATCGGAGCGTCCGATGAACGCCGCCCTCGCGAGCCCCTGGAAACGACGACTCGGCGCGCGCCATGTCCTGGTCGCCGGGCTGCTGGCCGCCGTCGTGCCGTTGTCCGGGTGCGGCACCCGTATGTCCTCCGAGGCCATCGCGGCCGCCGACGGATCGGCCCTCGCCGCACAGTCCGCGGTGGGGAACGGGGCGCCCGTCGCGGCGGACCTGGGTGCAGGTCCGCTGGGCGTGCCGGCGGCCGGCAGCGTCGAGGCGGCGCCGGTGCCGGGCGCTCCGGCCGCGGCCGCCGCCAACACCGGTCCCGTCGCCGCGCCGGCGCCGGGAACGACCGCCGGGGGGACGAAGACCGGCGGAACGGCTACGGGCGCGGCGACGAACGCCACCGTCCCCACGGGGCCGAACGCGCCGTGCCGGCAGTCCCTGGCGCCGATCGTGCTCGGTCAGACCGGTGCGTTCTCCGGGATCATCGGGTCGCCGATGATCAACGTGCGCACCGGTATCGCGCTGTGGTCGCGGGCCGTCAACGCCGCCGGGGGAGTGCAGTGCCACCCGGTGCAGGTGATTCAGATGGACGACGGCGCCGACCCGGCGCGTGTCAGCTCCAACCTCAGTTCGCTCAAGAGCAAGGGCGTCGTGGCGATGATCGCCGTGAACGTCCCGACGACCTTCTCGGCCGCCAAGCGTTTCGCCGAGCAGAACAAGATGCCGATCATCGGCGGGGACCTCATTGAGACGCCGTGGTACTCCAGCCCATGGTTCTTCCCGCAGGGCGGCGGTCCGCTGGCGTCCTACGCCGGCGCGATCAAGCAGGCGGCGCTGAAGGCCAACACCAAGAAGGTCGGCCTCATCTACTGCGTCGAGGCCGCGATCTGCGGAACCATCAACCAGAACTTCGACGCGATGGCCAAGCTCTCCGGGTTGGAGGTCGTCGTCCGCAAGGTCTCCTCGATCACCTCGCCGGACTACACCGCCGAGTGCCAGGCGCTCAAGGCCGCCGGCGCGGAGGCCATCTTCGTCGCGCTCGAAGGGTCGGGGGATGCGCGCTTCGCCCGCTCCTGCCTTTCGCTGGGCTACTCACCCCCGACGGCGACGTCCGCCCTGTCGGTGAACGCCGAGGCGGCGCAGGACGCGAATTTCCGCAAGCTGGGAGTCTTCCTCGGCACCCCGAACGCCCCGTACCTCGCGCAGGACACGGCGGGCACCAAGGCATTCCAGGCCGCGTACAACCGCTTCGCCGCGGGCTCGATGCTCGACCAGAACCTGATCAGCGGCTGGGCGGCCGGCAAGTTGTTCGAGAAGGCGATCTCGCACGTCGCCGACCAGGCCCGCAGCGGCGCGGTGACCACCGGCCTCATCCTCGAAGGCCTGTGGCGGATCAAGAACGAGAAGCTCGACGGGCTCTCCTCGCCGATCACGTTCAACAAGAACGCACCACCGGACCCGAACGACTGCTACGCCCTGCTCAACCTCACGACCACCGGCTACAGCGCTCCGCTGGGCAGCAAATTCGAGTGCTTCAAGGGCCTTCCGAAGGGATTCTGAGCAATGGACCCCCGCCTGGAGTTCGTCCAGATGACCGCGAAGGTCGCGCGCAGCTACG
This sequence comes from Sporichthya brevicatena, assembly GCF_039525035.1. Classification (NCBI taxonomy): domain Bacteria; kingdom Bacillati; phylum Actinomycetota; class Actinomycetes; order Sporichthyales; family Sporichthyaceae; genus Sporichthya; species Sporichthya brevicatena. The sequence continues at coordinate 78,503 of NZ_BAAAHE010000023.1, read as the reverse complement.
CGGCTGAGCGCATCACCAAGCCGCACCCGGCCACCCTCCGGCAGGTGCCGCCCGGGCCGGACTCCGTCACGCGTGAGTGGCTGACGCTGGCCCTGTGCGACGGCGTACCCGGCGCCGAGGTGACGTCCTTTCAGTTCGGTGAGCGGGACGACGGCGCGACTGCGCGCTGCCCGTTGACGGTGCGGTACAACCGCGCGGGGCGGGAGGCCGGGCTGCCGGAGCATCTGTTCACCAAGTCGTGCCCGACGTTCACGACCCGGATGCTCTCGGCCGCGGTCAACCTCAACGAGGTCGAGTCGGCGTTCTACACCCACCTGCGTCCGGAACTCGACATCGAGGCCCCGCACGGGTACTACACGGCTTACGACCCCCTGACCGAGCGTGGCTTCTTCATCCTCGAGGACATCGGCAAAACCCGGGGCGCCGTCTTCGGGACGGTGATGACCCGTCAGCTCAATCGTGCGCAGGCGGAGAGCCTCATCGAGGTCCTGGCGACGATCCACGCCCGGTACTGGAACGCGCCCATCCGCCGGCGCTTCGGGGGCTGGATCCGCAACTCCGTCGAGTACATCGAGCGACTGAACGCGACGCTGCCGGCGAAGAAGCGCATGGCCGTCGGGGTCGAGCGCGGTCGCGACGTCATTCCGCCGGAGATCTACGCCCGGCGCGACGAAATCCATCCGGCGCTGATGCGCGCGATGGTGCTCAACGTCGAGGGTCCGCAGACGTTGCTGCACACCGACGTCCACCCCAGCAACTGGTACGTGACCCGCGACGGGCGGATGGGGCTGTTCGACTTCGCCTGCCTGACGACGGGCGGATGGGCGCGCGACGTCGCGTACGCGCTGGCGACCCACCTCCCGCCGGAGGACCGCCGGGAGTGGGAGCGCGACCTGGTGACCCTGCACGGGGAGCACCTCGTGAAGGCGGGCATCGCGCCGCCTTCCCCGGACGAGGCCTTCGCGCAGTACAGCCGGCAGATGACCCACGGCATGTTGATGTGGCTCGGCACGCTCGGCCTCAGCAAGCTGATGCCGTCGCCGCATCCGCAAGACGTCATGATGGAGACGGTCCGCCGCGTCACGACCGCTGCGCTCGACCTCGGCACCCTCGACCTGCTCCGGGACTGACTGACCCTCAGCCGACCTGGATCGTGCCCATCATCCCGGCGTCGCTGTGGTCGACGATGTGGCAGTGGTAGACGGTCTTGCCCTGGTGGCCGTCGAACCGGATGCGGACGCGGACCCAGCTCCACGGCGGGACGAGGACGACGTCCTGCAGCACCGGGCCGGGTGGCTGGTTGTCGCTGGTCGCCACGACCTGGAACGGCCACACGTGGAGATGGAACGGATGGGCGAGCGGCCCCGCGTTGTTCAGCAGCCACTCCTCGGTGGTGCCGGCGGTGACCTCCTGGTCGATCCGCTGCGGGTCGTAGAGCTTGTCGTCGAAACCGAAGGCGATGTCCGAGGACATGCCGCGGCCCATCGTCATCGTGATGACGCGCTGGCGGGTCGGGCGCGGCAGGCCGGGAGCGGACGCCGTCGGCACCTGCGGTCGCGGTGCCTGCGCCCCGCTGCCGGCGACGTCGAGGATCGCGAGCGTGGTCGTGCCGGTCGACGCCTTCGCCGATCCGTGGCTGCCCCGATCGACGCCGCGGGCGAGGACCGGGAAGCGGCCGGCCGCGGACGCGGGCACGAGGACGTCGACGCGGTTGCCCGGGCTCAGACGGACCCACTCCTGCTCGACCGAGCTCGGGAGCAGACTGCCGTCGAGGGCGACCTGGACCACCGCGCGGTCGGGCAGGCCGATGTCGAGCACCCGTGAGGTGCAGGTGTTGATCAGCCGCCACCGCTGCCAGGTGCCGGCCTGCGCCGCGATCGTCGGACGCGCCTGACCGTTGACGAGGAGGAGCTTGCCCTCGCGCCCGATGACCCGATCGTCGTGCGAGGGGCCGACCGGCGTCCCGTCCCCGGAGAGCGTGGTGTCGCCGATCAGCAGCACCAGGTCCTCAGCCACGTCGATGTCCACCGGCTTCCCCGGCGGGACGACCAGCAGCGCGCCGGCCAGGCCGCCGAAGATCTGGTCGGCGGAGACCCCGTGGTGGTGGGGGTGGTACCAGAACGTGCCGACCGGATGGTCCGCCGGGACGCGGATGCGGTAGTCGAACGCCGTGCCCGACGCGATCTCGAGGAAGGGGTTGTCCGACGGTCCCGTCGGCGACACCCGCAGCCCGTGGGTGTGCAGGTTCGTCATGTCCGGCAGCTGATTGACCAACCGCAGCGCGATCTCGTCACCCGGCCGCACGCGCAGGGTGGGTCCCGGCGACGTGCCGTTGTAGCTGAAGCCGCGGGTGGCGTGTCCGGCCAGCTCCGTGCCGACGGCCGCGGTGAGGGTCGCCTGCAGCCGGCCGTTCCGGGAGTCGAGGAGGGCGGGCTGCCGCAACGGCGCCTCGACCGCCGCCGGCTGCAGGTGGTCCGACCCACCCATTTGCCGCCACGCGACACCGCCGACCGCGAGGGACGCCGCCGCTCCTCCGAGAGCCAGCGCCCGGCGTCGCGTGATGCTCAACGCGTCCCGCATACGACGTGAGTGGTGGTGCAGCTCGTCATGGCACGAGCAGGGTATCGGGACTACCTCACGTACTCGTCGGGGACGGCGAACACCATCGCGTGAGGTTTGGCGTCCCCGAACGCGCCGTGGGGCCAGGCGGTCCGGTCGAACTTCACGCACGGGGTGCCCTCGTGCTCGTCGATGAAGTCCTCGTCGAGGCTGAGCTTGCCCTTGCGGAAGTTCAGCAGGCAGAGGTCGTGGTTGCCGTCGACGGTGGTGCGGGCGACGAAGGAGTTGGCGAACGCGATGCGCTTGACGTTCGTCGTCTCCCGGTAGAACCCGTCGCTGCCGAGGGCGAAGTTGTCCATCGCGCCCCAGTGCGGGCCACCCGACGACCGGTCGTCGACCCGGAAGGTGTCGCTGAGCGTCGGGCAGTCGGGCTCGACGCCGCCGCGGACGACCTCGTCGTAGTTGTCGATCGAACACGTGGTGTCGGTGCCGGCCTTCAGCAGCTTGCGGATGTCGAGGACGTAGACCTGCTTGTCCTCGGTCGAGCGCGGCAGGGGAGAGCCGGGGCCGGCGCCGATGACGATGTGGAACAGGTAGTTGTCGTCGAGGCTGACCTGCACCCAGCTCGCGCCGCTGCAGCCGCCGTCGCCGCGGTACTGCGGCGCGTGGTGGAGAGTCGAGGCCGTCACGTCCCAGACCTCGCGCCACACCGGCTGCTTCGCGGTGATGTCGGGCGTGTAGTAGATGACGCCGCCGCAGGACGACGAGGCGAACGCGCCCTTGTGCTGCGGCAGGTGCGTGACACCGACCTCCATCACGCCGCGCGGTTCGTTGTGCATCGGGTCGCGCGGGTTGCGGGGTCCGTCGGGCAGGTGTGACACCGAGACGATCTTGGCGTTGTTCCGGTCGGTGATGTCCCAGATCCGCACGGTGTCACGGAAGATGTACGGGTCCGGCGCGGTCACCGGGTCGAGGATGATGTTGCGCGGTTCGGCGTAGTCCGCGGTGATGAGCCGGTTCAGGTCCTCGCGGGCCTGGATGCCGTGCGGGTTGGCGCACGTCGCCGTCGGCAGCTCCGGGTAGCTGTTGCACGGACCCTCGGGCCCCAGCACGGCCGCCGGCACCTCGGAGAGCGTGTTGCCGTGCGGGCCGACGCGGACGAGGGATCCGGGTGAGCCGCCGAAACCGTTGCTGACCCGCACCTCGCCGTTCGTGTACTTGCACGGCCCGGGGAGGTTGGCCCCGCCCATGTAGGTGCCGTAGGCGGTGCCGTCCTTGAGCGTCACGTACGCGTCGGGGACCGAGCCGCACGGGGTGTCTGTCGGCAGGTTGACGCCGGTGATCTCGATCAGCGGCAGCTTCGTGACGTCGAAGACGTACGTCATGTCGGTGAAGAGACTGCCGGTGTAGATGCGGTCGCCCTTGTGCCACATGTACTGCATGTGGTGCGGCTCGTTGCCGACGAACGGCCCGGTCGTCACGGTGTTGACGACGGCGCCGTAGGTGGGGGAGCCGCGGGTGACGTCGATGACCGCGAGGAAGTCGGGCGCCGACGAGTTGTCGCGGACCCAGTCCGGGACGCCCTTGGTGTCGACGTCGAGCGGGGTCTCGGGCAGCGTCGCGGTCGTGTTGTCGAGCGCGTTCGCGTCGCCGGCCCAGACCACGAGGTACTCGTGGCGGATCGAGCCGTCGCTGCCGACGAGATGCTTCGTCGCCGGGTCCTGGCCGCTGAGCGCGCGCTCGATGAACTTCTGCTTCGCCGCGGCGATCGCCGGGGTGTCCTGCACGAGATGGTTGGTCGCGGTGACGACCTGACCGTCGCTCGCGGTCACGCTGGACGTCACGACGGTCACGGACGCGGCCGCCGTCGGCGCCGACGTGAGGAATTGCAGGGCCGCGGCGCCGAGAAGGGCACCGGTTCCGAACAGGGCGATCAGTTGGCGACGCACGGTCGGCACGGCTACGCACGCTCCTTGGCCAGGTCAGGGTCGGGCGGAGGTGTCGGCGTGTGGCAGAGGCGATGCGTCGACAGGCGGGTCCGGCGCGCCCGGGAGGGGGAGGTCTTTCTCCTGGTTTAGTTGGCTTTAGAGCGCTCGGTCTTACCCCGTCGGCGCTCTTGGACTTTTCTTCGGAACCAGGGCGTAAGACGCGGCGGTGTCGCGACACCCACGCAACGTCCTCACCAACCGGAGTTCAGCATGGGCCCGTCCCTCGCACCGTCTCTGCAGGACGTAGTTGCCGCGCTGACGTTCGACGCCGGTCCGTACCTCAGCTGCGACGAGTGCTTCGACCTGCTCTGCGCGTACGTCGAGCACGTGGCGGCGAACCGTCCGGCGGATCCGGCGATGCGGCGGCACGTCGAGGCGTGCCCGGTCTGCGGGGAGGACGCGCAGTTCCTGCTGGAGGTCGTGGTCGCAGACCGGGTCGGCGCGCGGGCGGCGTCGAACCTTCTCAGTCGAGGCCGCGGACCGCGAGCAGGAAGCGACGCGCGACCGGCCCCGCGGTCTTCGACCCGCTGACGCCGTCCTCGACGATCACCGCGAACGCGATGCGCCCGGTGAACCCGATCATCCAGGCGTGGAGCCCGGCCTTGTCGCCGCTGCCGTACTCGGCGGTGCCGGTCTTGGCGCCGATCTCCTCGCCGGCGATCTGCAGGACGTTCGCGGTCCCCTCGCGGACGGTGGCGAGCATGAGCTCGCGCAGGGTCTCGGCCTCGGGCAGTGGCTCGCCGGCTTCTGACGGTTCCTCATCCATGAGCACCCGGGGCGCCCGCGGGGTGCCGGAGGCGACGGTCGCTGCGACCGACGCCATCGCGAGCGGGCTCATCAGGACCCGGCCCTGGCCGATCGCGGCGGCGCCCTGGTCGATCGGGCTGGTCGAGGTGGGGACGCTGCCGGCGAAGCTGGGGACGCCGAGGTCCCAGCCGGAGCCGAGGCCGAAGGCCGCGGCGGCCTGCGTCAGGCCGTCGGGCGCGAGGTCGCCGGCGCGGGTGATGAAGGCGGTGTTGCAGGACTCGGTGAAGTCCTTGCGGAACGGGACGCTGCCCAGTGCGCCGAGCCCGTCGTAGTTCTCGAACCGCTTCCCGCCGACGTTGACGGTCGCGGGGCACGGGACGGTGTCGGTGGTCTTCAGGCCGTCGCGCAGCAGCGCTGTCGTGGTGACGACCTTGAAGGTGGAGCCGGGGGCGTACCGGCCGGAGAACGCGCGGTCCTCGGCGGACCGGTCGGCGGGGCCGTTCGCGACCGCGAGGACGTCGCCGGTCTCGGTGTCGATGGCGACGAGCGAGGCGCCGTTGGTCACCGAGGCGAGCGCGCTCTCGGCCGCGTCCTGCACCCGCTTGTCGAGGGTGAGCTGGACCGGGGAGCCGGGCTTGGCGACGAACTCGTGCAGGGTCTCGACGACGGTGCGGTCGGCGGTTCTGATCAGGTTGACACGACCACCGGGAAGCCCGGCGAGCTGCTGCTGGAACTTCGCCTGCAGTCCGAACGACCCGACCTCGTCGGCGCTGGAGGCCATGGGCCCGGCCTTCTCCAGCGTCTCCTTCGTGGCGGGGGTGACCGCGCCGAGCAGGGCCCGCGCGTACTGCCGGGTGGGGGCGAGGGGGAGGGTGTCGGGCCGCTCCAGGACGCCCGGGATGTCGTCGAGCTGAAGCTTGACCGCGTCGTGCTCGGCCTTGCGCAGCACGACCGCCTCGACGAACTGGCTCGTCGGCGTGCTCTTGCTGCGCTGGGCGAGGGTGTCGTAGTTGAGGTCGAGCACCTGGGCCAGCTTGCGGATGCTCGTGTCGAGCGTCTTGCCCGCGGTGATCCCGACGCGGACGACCTCCTGGTCGGTGACCAGCGGCCGGTTCTCGCGGTCGAGGATCGGGGCGCGCGGCGGCAGCTCCCGGACGCGCGCGAGCGCGGTGTCGGCGGTGAGCTTCGGGTGGACGACCGCGGGGCTCCAGTCGACCTGCCAGGCCTCCGCGGCCTGAGTGAGCGTCAGCGCGCCCTCGTAGGTCCAGTCGCCCAGGGTCGCGAGGGAGAGGGTCGCCTCGAACCCGAGTTGGCAGGGCTCGTCGTTCGTGCACCCGGTCAGCGCCCCGGGCCGGAGGGTGCGGCTCGACAGCCGCAGGGCGTCCGACACCGACGTCAGCGTCTGCTCCGCCTTCGCCGGGTCGGTCGTCCGCGCCGCCGCCTCGGGGTACCGGCCCGCCGCCCAGTCCTCGAGGAACGCCGTCCCCGCCGCGGTGATCTCGTCGCTGTTGTCGTCACCGCCGAGCAGCCCGCACCCGGCCAGCAGCAGCGCGACCGAGGCGGCGCCGGCGACGGCGCGGAGCCGCCGGCGAGGAGATGAGGAGAGGAGAAGGGAAGACCGGCCGTGCGACATGACAGCACCCTAGGCGCTGGCTCACCTTCTGCGTTGGAGATGACATCTCCAACGACTGGGCCTAACCCTTGGCGCGGGACTTCCGCGGCGGCGGGTAGGTGAGCGTGCGCCACAGGATCTCGGACATCGCGAGGGCGACGGCCTTCGCGCTGGTGTCGTCGACGACGAGCTGGTGGCAGCTGCGTTCGAGCATCCAGCTGAAGACGGAGGCGAGAGTGTCCGGGTCGTCCGGGGCGGCGGCGCTCTCCTCCCAGCGAACCCGGAACTGCGCGGCGGCCTGTTCGGCGACCTCGGTGACGGCGGCGCGCCAGGGCCCACGCAACGAGGCGTCGTGCTCGGCCAGTTCGATGATCGCGGCGAGCACGGGCCGGTTCGCCTGCCAGTGCCCGACGATCGTGAGCATCAGCTCGTCGAGCCGCTCGCGGGTCAGCTTCGGGTCCGCGAGGACCTCGGCGTGGACCGACTCGCGCCACGCCAGCGACTCCTGGGCGAGGGCCGCGACGACAGCAACCTTGTCGGGGAAGCAGACGTAGAAGGTCGCGCGGGAGACACCGGCCTCGCTGACGATGCGATCGACGCTCAGGTCGGCGACCGAGGTCTCGCGAGCGAGGAGTCGCCGCGTGGCGGCGAGGATCTCCGTCCGCGACGCCTCGCGGCGCTTGCGCCCCGACTCCGCCTGCGCACTCGGTTTCGCCGTCACACTGGACAGTCTATCCGAGTCGGACGTAATGTCTGAGTCAGACATAACGTCTGACTCAGAGGTGGACGATGAACAAGCACCTCCGCGCCCTCTGTGCGTGGAGCGGCGTGATCACGCTGGTCTTCATGTTCGTGGGGATGGTCGTGACCGGCTGGCTGCCGGTGCCGGGCCCCGACATGACCGCGGATCAGGTCGCGGCGATGTACGAGGAGAAGCACGACCGCATCCGGTTCTTCTCGATGATGAACCTTTGTGCGGCGGGCTGGTCGATGATGTGGTTCGCCGCGATCTCAGCCCAGCTGCGCCGGATCGAGAGCGGTCGCAGCCCGATGTGGACCTATCTCCAGCTCGGCTGCGGGGTCTGCTCGTCGTTCCTGTTCTGCGTGCAGGCGCTCACCTGGACCGTCGCGGCGTTCCGTCCGGATCGGAACCCGGAGATCACGCAGGCGTTCCACGACATGGCGTTCATCTGGTTCCTCATGCCGTTCGTCTTCGCCATGGTCGGCGCCCTGGCGATCGCGCTGTGCATCCTCGAGGACAAGAGCGCGGATCCGGTCTACCCGCGTTGGGCCGGCTACGCGAACCTCTACTTCGCCTTCGGGTTCCCGATGGCCATGTTCCTCACGTACGCCAAGACCGGTCCCTTCGCCTGGGACGGCCTGTGGCCGTGGTGGATCCCCGTCGTCGACTACACGATCTGGTCGTTCGTCATGTCGTGGTTGACCCATCGCGCGAGCAACCGCCAGCACGCCGAGGAGGGCGACGCGACGGCGATCGACATGGCCTATGCCCTGCGGTCGACCGTCAGCACCCCGGAGCCCGCGCGAGTCCGCGAGTCGGTGTAACCCTCTCCTTAGTCCGGAATCGAGAACTGCCCATGACTGTCGATGCCGTAGCTCGCCCGCGTGCCGGGCAGAAGCCGGGCCACGTTCCCGGCGAACCCGGACTCTGGGTGCTGGTGTTCGGCGACCTGCTCGTGTTCGGGGTCTTCTTCGTGATGGTCCTCGCGCTGCGCGGTCAGGACCCCGCGGAGTTCGTCGCCGCGCAGCAGACGCTGCACGTCGAGTGGGGTGTCCTGAACACGATCGTCCTGCTGACGAGTTCGCTGTTCGTGGTGCTCGGCGTGCGCCGTGCTGCCGAACGCGACCCGCGGGCGCCTCGTCTCCTGCTGGCCGCCGTAGCGTGCGGTCTGATCTTCGCGGGTGTGAAGGCGATCGAGTACACGACGCTCGTGCAGGACGGGCACCGCCCCGCGGGGGACGAATTCCACGCCTACTACTTCATGTTCACGGGCGTCCACCTCGCCCATGTCCTGATCGGGATGTCAGCACTGCTCTTCGCGGCCCGGCTCGCCCGGCCGTCGTTCACCGGTACCCACCGGAACGGCGCGCTCGAAGGCATCGCGACCTTCTGGCACCTGGTGGACCTGCTCTGGATCATGTTGTTCGCGACCCTCTACCTGATGCACTGAAGGGCCTGCCATGACGACGGTGACGCACACGTCCGCGACGAAGAGTTCCACGCTCGTGTGGGCGGCCCTGGTCGTCTTCACGGTGCTGTCGTTCGCCCTCGGGGGCGAAGAAATGATCACTCACGGGACGCTCGCGGCCGCGGTCGTGATCGGCATCGGCGCGATCAAGATCCGGTTGGTCGGCCTGTACTTCATGGAGCTCCGCTCGGCTCCGGTCGTCCTGCGTGCGGCGTTCGAGGTCTACTGCGCCGTGTTGTTCGTGGTCCTCCTGGGCACCTACGCCCTGGCCTGAGGGTCCGG
>NZ_BAAAHE010000023.1:0-69066 GCF_039525035.1 Sporichthya brevicatena | reverse complement strand
CTTGGCCTTCTTGGCCTTGTAGATCTTGCCGTTCTCGATCACGATCGGCTTCTTCGGCAGCGGCTTCTTCGCCGGACCGTCCTCGACCTTGCCGGTGGCGAGGTTGAACTTCGCGCCGTGACACGAGCAGTTCATCTGACCTGGGGTGTCGAACGAGTCGACCGGGCAGCCCTCGTGGGTGCACAGGGCGTCGTAGCCGACGAAGTGCCCGGCCTTCGGCTGGGCGATGACGTACTGCTCGGCCTCGTAGAGGACACCGCTGTTGACCGGGATGTCCTCGACCGAGCCCATCGGCTCCTTGCTCGCCTTGACGTACTTGCCCTTCGGCTCGACCGACTTGACCTGCGTCGGCGGCTTGGGCGTCGGGGTCGGAGCCGGCTCCGACGGCGCGGGTTCGGACCCGCCGCCACCGAGCAGGGAGTTGAGCAGGTCGGTGACAGGGTCCTTCGGTGCCGCGGCCGCCGGGACCGCCACCGCGGCCAGGCCGACCAGGGAGAAGTTCCGTAGCGCCGATCGACGGTCGAGGAGCTCCTGGGGCTCCTGACCTGGGGTTTCCTTGTTGTCCGCAGCAGACATGGGGGGCCTCCGTTTCTGCGGGCGATTGTCGGAGATGTACCCGGCCAATGTGAGCTTAACTGCCCATTTTGGGGACGCACTCCCGGTCTCCCTGGTTGTGGTAGCTCTCCGTGATGCCTCAGTGGCGCTTCGTGAACGCAGGCGCCGCTACGGTGACGGGGTGCGGAGTCGCTGGGTCCGGACGCTCCTGCCCGTGGTCGGCGCCGCCGTCCTCGGGAACGGTTTCGTGGGCCGGGAGTCGATGGCGTGGTTCCGGGATCTCCGGGCGCCGCGGATGCAACTCCCGATGCCGGGGTTCTACGCCGTCGGGATCGCCTACTACGTCGCGATGGGCACCGTGGTCGCCCGGGCGGTCGGGCGCGAGGACTGGCGGACCTACCGGCGGGCGATCGTCGTCCTGGCCGGCAATGAGGCGTGGAACGCGGTGTTCTTCGGCCGCCGCAGCGCCCGGGACGGGTTCCTCGGCATCCTCGCCTTCCTGCCACCGCTCGCCCTGCTGCAGGCCTCGGTCCGCGACGACGAGGTCTCCCGTCGCCTGGTCGCCGCGTACTCCACGTGGGTCGTCGCCTACGACGTTCCCTGGACCTATCGGCTGTGGCGGTTGAACGAGACCAGCGGCGACCAGGTAGAACGGACGGGATGAGCGACACCGCGAAGGCGTTCTGGGAGGCGAAGAACAGCCGGTTCGCTGTGCCGGACCCGCGGGACGAGTTCCTGCACCCCGAGGCGCGGGTGGCGCAGCCGGGGCCGGAGCTGACGGAGACGCAGGCGCTGGGGTTCAGCGTGCCGGAGCACGGGATCTGCGGCCTCGGGTATCTGTGGCACCACCCCAACCTCGGGGTCGTCACCGGCGGGGCGTGGGTGTGGCGCGGGGTGCAGCCGAACAGCCTGGCCTCCGACCTGTTCGACATCGTCACCTACGTCGACGACGCGGTGCTGGCCGACGACCTGCACCGCTACCGGCTGCCGAACGGCTACGAGGCGGAGGTGGTCGAGCCGCTGCGGACGCTGCGGGCCCGGTACGCCGACGAGCCGCGCGGCAACGCGTTCGAGATCGAGTTCACCGCGCTCGCCGAGCCGATGGTGCTGGAGACCGGGTTCCACCTGGAGCAGCCGATGCGGACGCGCGGGACGCTCACCCTCGACGGTCGGCAGTACGAGGTGGACGGTTACAGCGTCCGCGACCGGTCCTGGGGTCAGCTGCGGCGGGAGGTGCACAGCGCCCTGCCGCCGATGACGTGGCTGAACGGCGTCCTCGGCCCGGACCTCAGCTTCGGCGCCACCGCGTTCGACTCCCCGGACCTGAAGCCGGAGTGGGCCGGCACGCTCGAGGTCCCCGGCGGCGACCCACTGCGCGCCGGGTGGATCTGCCGGGACGGCGTGTACTCGCCCGTCGTCGCGATCCGCAAGCGCACGCATCGCAACCCGGCCACCTTGTTCCCCGAGAGCGTCGACGTCACGCTCACCGACGACCGCGGGCTCGACCTCCCGCTGCGCGGGACGATCCTCGCGGCGTCGGAGTGGCGGGCCTGGCACAACATGTCGTCGTTCATGTGCCTGGCGCGCTGGGAGACGCCGGACGGGTTGGTCGGCCACGGCGACTTCCAGGACATCCTGTCCCACGGTTACCTGCGCACCTTCCTGCCGGCGCGGCCGCACGACTAGCGGACGAGGACCTCGGCCAGCGGGAAGGACCGATGGGCCCGGGGCGGTAGCAGGTAGTTCTGCCGGTGGGTGGTGGTGAGGACGTCGGTGAAGCCGAGGTTCTCGTCCGGCAGGGCGTGACGCTCCTTCAGGTCGGGACTGTCCATCTCGCGCCGCATGAGTTCGTAGTGCTGGGAGCAGGGTCCGAGACCGACGAAGTGCACCCCGGCGCGCGGTTCGGTGGAGACCGGCTCGTCGACGGAAAAGCCGAACGGATTCTCGACGGTGTCGAAGTCCTGCCGCAGGAAGAACGCCGTGCCGCGCTCGACCTTCTCGCCGTAGGCGGTGACGGTGTCGGTCTCGACGCGGGAGAGGAACTGCATCTGCTCGTTGTGACCGACGAGTCGGTACCGGGCGGCGTCGTCGTCGCGCTCCTCCCGAAACGTCGTGGTCGCCGGGGACTGGTCCGGGCTGAGGATCTCCTCGGTCTCGGTGCGCCGGGGATGGAACATCCGGTGGAGACGCTCCTGCGGGGTGAACGAGTACCAGCGCTTCAGGTCGAGCGCGATGTGGGAGAGATGCATCGCGGTGCCGTGCGCGAAGTAGCTCCCGGGGAGCTGATCGGTGAAGCCCGGCAGGGTCTCGAAGCTCGCGAGGTTCCCCGCGGCGAGGCCGTGCACGTGGCTGGACGTGAAGCCGAGGAACAGCATCGCGCCGTCGGGAATCCGGTCGGCGCCGGGGATGCCGAGCCGCTCGCCGACGAGCTTGGGCATGCTCCGTCCGGCGAATCCGCGGCGCGTCGAGGTGACGGTGACCAGGTCACCGATGAACACACCCTGGGCAGGAATGCCGTTGAGGCGCCGGTCGCCGGGGGAGAAGAGGGCGTCGAGAACGTCCTCGATGTGGTGCCGGTAGTCGCTCTTGAAGTGGAAGCAGATGTCGTTCTGCTCCAGGAGCAGATCCGGGGGGTCCATCGGGAACCGGATGCTGTCGACGAGCGCCCAGTCGCCCTCACTGCCCGGCATCACCGACTTCGGCATGAACTCGTCGGTCAAGCTCGCCGGGAGCCGTTCCCGGAAGTACGGCGTGCCGTAGGCGACCTGGACGAAGAGGCCGCCCGGCTGCAGCGGGTAGACGCGCTCGATCTCGGCGAGCGCTCGGTCCAGACGCGCCTGAGCCGTGCGCAGCGTCGCGCGGTCGTCGGCCGGAAACGCCAGACGGCCCGTCACGACCGCGTGCCAGAGCGGCACGACCGCGACCGGGACGTCCTTGTGCATCTCCTCGGTGATGCCCGGCAGTTCGTACTGCGTCAGCGGGGGATCGACCGGCACCCGCCGGGTGTAGTCGACGACGGTGGTCCAGTCGAAGGCCTCGGCCATGCGGAACCTCCTTCGATGTCGAAGGGCGCGCTCACCACGTGGCGGGAGCGTCTGGAGCGGGAGCCCGCGCCCGTGGCTCGGACGGGGGCTCTCCGGATTTATATCGTAACACGATATAAATCCCTCGTTTGTCAAAGCGTAGGTTGGATAAACTGCGACCCATGACGGACGGGCCTCGCGCGGACGGACCGGCGCGGGGCCGCCGGGCGGAGGTGCTGCGGGCCCTGGCGGACGCGACCGAACCACTGACGGTCTTCGATGTCGCGGCGGAGCTCGGGGTCCACGCCAACACCGTGCGGTGGCACCTGGACGCGCTGCTGGAGCAGGGACGCGTCGAGCAGGTGCGGCCCGATCGGTGCGGTCCGGGGCGGCCGCCGGTGCTGTACCGGGCGGTGCCGAAGATGGACCCGGCCGGCCCGCGGAACTACCACTTCCTGGCGGCGGCGCTGGTGACCGGGCTCGCGGCCGGCCCGGACCCGGCCGGGCAGGCGCTGGCAGCCGGTCGGGCGCAGGGTCGCGCGCTCGCGGCCGCGGACGGGGGAGCGGTGCGGCGGAGTCCGGTCAGCCGGTTGGTCGACCTGCTCGACGAGCTCGGCTTCGCTCCCGAGCGCCGACGGGAGGGTGGGCACACGCAGATCGGCCTGCGGAACTGCCCGTTCCTCGAACTCGCGGAGCCGGGGTCGACGGTGGTGTGCTCGCTGCATCTCGGGGTGATGCAGGGGGCGCTCGAGGGGTGGGGCGCGGACGTGACGGCCGATCAACTGGAGCCGTTCGTCGCCCCGGACCTGTGCCTGGCCCGGCTGACGAAGCTGGCTTAGCTCGTCTCCTCGTCCCCGTCCAGGACCAGAGTCAAAGTCTCGGTGGGGCAGTTCTCGACCGCTTCCTCGAGCTGTTCGAGCGTCCACTCCCCGTCCGGGCGGAAGATCGCCAGCCCGTCGGGCCCGGCCTCGAAGGCTCCGGGCGCCCATGCGATGCACATCTGCACCCCCTGGCACCGGGCGCGGTTGACCCGGACGAACGGCTTGGACACGACTCCACCTCTTCTCGCCGACGGACCCATTCTGGCCTCCCGCAGTTTTTACAAGAAGACATTGTATAAACTGACGCCATGACCTACGTGATCGGTGAGCCGTGCGTCGACGTGACGGACCGGTCGTGCATCGAGGAATGCCCGGTCGACTGCATCTACGAGGGCGCGCGGGCCCTCTACATCCACCCGGACGAGTGCGTCGACTGCGGCGCCTGCGAGCCGGTCTGCCCGGTCGAGGCTATCTACTACGAGGACGACCTCCCCGAGGCCTGGCGTCCCCACCTCGCCGACAACGAGGCCTTCTTCGCCCAGACCCTGCCGGGGATGGAGGGCCCCCTCGGCTCCCCGGGTGGTGCCGCCAAACTCGGCCGGCTCGGCATCGACGCCCCGCTCGTCGCGTCCCTCCCGCCGCGGGAGGAGTCCGAGAGCGCCTGACCCTCAGCTCTTCGGGTACGGGGAGTCGCGGAGCAGCCGGGCGAGGTGGGCGGCGTTGGCGGCGAGGGTCTTGGTCGCGGCGCCGGTGGTCTCGGGTTTCGGGCCGGCGTCGACGTAGTCGGTCTTCTGCATCGCCTCGCCCACCCAGTAGGTGCCGCCCGCGGCGGGGACGGTGAAGCCGACGTCGTTGAGTGCCTGCATCACCTCGGCGCAGCAGTGGTGGGCGCCGTCCTCGTTGCCGACGACCGCGGCGACGGCGACCTTGTTGTACATCGTCGGCCGGCCCTGGTCGTCGGTCTCGGACAGCTCGGCGTCCAGCCGCTCCAGCGTCATCTTGGCGACCGCGGAGGGCTGACCCATCCAGATGGGTGTCGCGATCACCACGATGTCGGAGTCGAGCACCTTGCGTCGGATGGTGGGCCAGCCGTCGCCGTCGCCCTCGTCGGTGCTGACACCGAACTTCACGTTCTGGTCGGCGACGCGCACCACCTCACCGTCGACGTCGTGATCGGCGAGCGCGACCAGCACCTCCCGGCCGAGCTTCTCCGAGCTCGACTCGGCGTCGCCGGACTTCAGCGTGCAGCACAGCACCAGGGCGCGAAGGGTCGACGTCATACCAACGCCCTGCCCGCCCGGAACTCCGCTACGCGTGCACCGGGTCAGGGCAGGCGGATCGGCTCGCGCGTCAGCTCGACCGCGGCGCGGACGAGGTCGGGCCAGTCGGCGCCTTGTTCGACGTGGGTGCGTTGCCAGCGCGCGTTGGTGCCGTCGGTGAGCAGCTGCTCGAGCAGGCCGCGGACGAGCGGCAGGTCGCCGGTCTCGGTGAGGGCGTCGGTGAGGTGGTCGAGCAGTGTCGCGATCGCGTCGCGGGCCGGGACGGGCCGGCCGGAGCGGGGATCTAGGAGGTCGCCGTCGAGACCCCAGCGGGCGGCGGTCCAGTAGGCGACGCGGAGCAACTCGAGGCGCACGGGGTCGGGGTCCGCGCCGGCGCGCCAATCCCGCGCTGCGGTGGCGACGAGCGCGCGGGCGAGGGCTGCGACGAGCACGGCGTGCTCGCCACGGATACAGACGTCGGCGACGCGGATCTCGACGGTCGGGAACTTCGCCGACAGACGGGCGTTGAAGTAGAGCATCCCGCGGTCGAGCAGCGCATCGGTGGCGACGAGTGCCTCCACCGTCCGGTCGTAGTTCTCGACCGAGCCGAACAGTTCGGTCGGACCGGCAGAGGGGAAGCGGCCCCAGGCCTCGTGGCGGTAGCTGGCGAACCCGGTGTCCTCGGCCTGCCAGAACGGGGAGTTCGCCGAGAGCGCCACGAGGAGCGGCAACCACGGGCGGATCCGGTCGAGGACCGCCACCCCTTCGGCCCGGTCCGCGATCTCGACGTGGACGTGCGTACCGCACGTGAGCTGTTCGCGGGCGGGCAGACCGAGCCGGTCGACGAGTCGGCGGTAGCGCCGGTCGGAGCTGGGCTGCGCCTGCACCTGTCCCGGGTAGGTGCCGAGCGCCGCGAGCGCCACCCCGCGGTCGGCAGCGGCGGCGATGGCGGCCGCCCGTTGTTCCGTCAGGTCGGTGGCGAGCTCGGTGAGGATCTGCTGCGGCGCGGACGCGATCTCGACCTGCTGGCGCTGCAGCTCCGTCTCGACGCCCTCGTCCGCAGCCTCGACCACGTCGTCGGCGAGCCCGCGCGCAGATCCGGTGCGGGGGTCGACGATCAGGAGTTCTTCCTCGACGCCGACCGTGCGCATGGGGCGAGGGTCTGGTCTCAGCGCTGCTTGGAGCGCGTGGCGAAGAACGCGGCGACGGCGGCAACGACGACGAGGAGCAGGAGAAGCTTCATGTCCTGACACTGTCCGGCCTGGGCCCGCTCAACCGGCGCGCGGACGTTGCCCGCGCCACACGTCGGCCGCCGTGCCCCTGGACGCCTTCGGCGAGCTGACGGTCTATCAGGTCTATCGTGGTACGATAGATGCAATCAGCCGCGCGGAGGCGCGGAGCTTCCTCGCCGGCCTCCGTGCCGAGATCGAGGGGAGTGACGATGCCAGTTCTGCCGAGTGTTCGGGGGTCGGAGCTCGACCCGATCCGCAGTCAGCTGGTGCAGCTGGACCGCTGGGAGAACGAGGGCGGTCGGGTGGTGGAGTCGATCGTCCGGTACGTACCGAACCCGCGCGATCGTGAGCTCGCCGAATCGCGTCCGAATCTGACACGCGTCTGACCGGAGATCATCTGGTGGCCGGAACCGATACGACCGTACGGTTCCGGCCATGGCTGCTCCGGAGGGAATCGACTACGACTGGGCCCGCGCAACCGGTGGGGTGCTGACCAGGTCCCAGAGCAGGGCGCTGTTCCCGCCTCTGCTCCGGTCCGTCGCGAAGTACCCCGGCGTGCGACTGCGTCTGGCGACCGGTCGCCGGGGGACCGCGCAGGTCGACCTGGACGCCTTCGTCCTGCCGGATTCCACGCTGGCGAAGGAGACGATCGAGCACGCGACCGAGGTGCTCTCACCGTGCGTGCTCCAGCACTCGTGGCGGACCTTCTGGTTCGGTCTCGCGATCGCCGAGCACCAGCGGCGGGCGGTCGACCCTGAGCAGGCGCTCATTGCCAGCCTTCTGCACGACATCACCCTCGAGACCCCGACGCCCGGCCGATGCTTCGCGCTCACCGGGGCTGAGCAGGCCGAGGCGTTCCTGCTCGCCCACGGCGCCGACCCGGCGTTCTCGGCCCGCGTCGGCGCGGAGATCTGTGGTCACATCACGGTCGGGGCGCTGGAGGACGTCACCTCGCCCGGCGGTTTCGTCTCCGCCGGCGCGTTCACCGATGTCGCCGGCAGCGGGCTCGAGCTCATGCCCGCGGCCTACGTCGACGACGTCCTCGCCCGCCACCCCCGGCTCGGGTGGAAGAAGACCCTCCGCACCAGCTGGACGGCCCAGACCGCCGCACTCCCCGGCGGCCGGCAGCAGTGGCTCACCCGGTGGGCTCTCCTCCCCACCCTCGCCCGCATCGCTCCGTTCCCGGAGTAGGGCTGCGTCAGGGCAGTCGCCGGCGAACTACGTCGGTCCACGCGCCGATCTGAGAGTCCCCGTACCCGCTGCGGCCGTCGCACTCGAACCGCATCAGCAGGATCGGGGTGTAGATGTTGTTCCACAGGTACCAGTTGGACGCGGCGACCAGTTCCGCCGTCATCGACCAGCGCCGATCTTCGACGTCGACCATGTCGACCCGGTAGGCCGTCGGATAGCGGCGGGTCAGATCCCACTCGGCGGTGAGGGTGACCGACTCGAGATACGTGAGATCGCCGTCCTTCCATACCCAGCCACGGGAGAGTTCGGCGGCCCGGTCCGCGGAGAACTCGAAGAGGCCGTCCCAGATCGGTTTGCGGGTGGGGTCCTCGACGGCGAAGGCGTGGATTGCGAAGTCCTCGCCGAACACCGGCGTCATCCAATGGACCACGGGGGCGAGTCGTGGCGCCTCGGGGCGGGTCTCGCCCCAGGACCGGTCCCGGATGGTGAATCCGTCGACGGTGTGTTGCTCGCCGAGCAGGGTGATGGACCCACGAGTGCGCATGCCCTGTTCGAAGTGCTTACCGTTGGCGATCACCGCCGGTGGCATGAATGCGCTGAGCGTGACGTCGAAGGCGTTCCCCCGGGAGGCGTCCTCATAGGTGATTCGGAGCTCCTCCAGGGGCTTCACCACCTCGACGCCGTAGCCGTTCGGGAGGATGTACGAGTCGAGTTCGCCGACGGCTGAGATCGGCAGGTAGTTGCGCATGTCGAAGAGCTCGGAGTGCAGTTGGCCGGCGTTCTCGCCTTGCCAGGCCCATGCCCCGCCGCTCGCCGTGCCGAGATTGGGATGCGCCCACACGTAGTTGAACGCGTCGATGCCTGCCGTCGGGACGTTGAAGCCGAGGTACTGCGTCTCGACCAGGTCGGGGTCGTCCGGGATCAACGCATTGGCGTCGCGGTGCAGACGGTCGTCCGAGGGGTGCGCCTGGCCGAAGCTGCGTTCATGCACGTTGAGGTAGAACGTCGATCCGTCGTCGGTCACGTTGCTCATCCCGATAGCTCCGGACTGGTCTGGCGTTCGAGGATGCGCACCTCGCCGCGGGTGCCGTCGACCGCGACGAGGTCTCCGGTGCGGATCCGGTCGGTTCCGTCGCCGGTCCCGATCACGCAGGGGATGCCGAGTTCGCGGGCGACGATGGCGCCGTGGCTGCTTGCTGCACCGATGTCGATGACCAGTGCATCGGCCAGCGACATCGCCACCACCCAGGCGGGGTCGGTGTGACGGCAGATCAGGATCTCGCCCTCGTCCAGCGCGTACGCCTCGTCCAGCCGCGTGATGACCCGGGCCCGACCGGTGACCTCGCCGCTGCTGCCGGGCGCGCCGATGACCAGATCGGCTTTGAAGGACTCGCCCACAGTCGGCGAGACTGGGTGAACGGGAGTGTCGTCCGCCGGGGTAGGAGTGCCCACCCAGGTTGTCGGCACCGTCAGGGTGCGGTAGTGGTCGCGAAGGCCACGGCGGAAGGTGGCCAGCTCTGCGGAATCGGGGAACGGGTCCCCGAGCAGCTCCGGGATGGTGAGGAAGAGGGCATCGGCGGGCTCGTGTACCCGGCCGGCTGCGACCAACTCCGGTCCGAGCAGGGTGCCGGCTGCCCGGGCGCCGTCGATCGCCATGAGGAATGCGGCCTTGGTTCGCTCCACACATCGGATCTGACGTCGCGCCAGGCGGCCGAGGGCGGCTACGGCCGGCCGACGGGAGCGGGGAAGCAGCTCGCGTAGTTCCTGCTCCGCCGCCTGCCGCTGCCGCTGGGCGGCCTGCTCGCGCAGGCGGGGACGACTGGCCTCCGTCCGCCCTGCCAGCGTCGTGGCCAGGGCCCGGATCGGGGCCGGGTCCGACCGCCAGGGAACGCCGGAGACGTTGCCCTCGTCGTGCCCGTGGAAGCCGTGCCGCGACAGGAACTCATGCTCCGTGAGCCGGTCGCGCGACAACTCCCACAGGTCCTCGGCGACTGCGGTCTCGGCGACCCCGCCGAACCCGGAGTACAGGCCGGTGGCAAGGTGGCCCGCGCCGGCCGACGCGGCCAGCTTGAGGATCGCGCCCTGGACCGCCTGGCTCAGGAACCGACCGTGCGCGTGCAGGGTCATGGCCGCGAGGAAACGGTCACGGGCGGCCACGAGCAGAGCCTGACCGTCGGGCTGACCACGGTGGAAGACGTCGCGGCGCCACCATTCGAGCTGGTCCGTGTACAGGGCGCCCACCCGCGAGTCCAACCGCGCGAGCACCAGCGGCGCGCGAAGCAGGATGAAGGGGAGTCGCCCACTGGGCGCCCGGTCGCTGGGGGCGTCGGAGCGGACGGTCCCCATGAAGTCGCGTTCCACGTCCTGCCGGCTGGTTCCCGGTAACGCTCCCATCAAGGTGGCCAGCAGGTCGACGTTGATCGCCTGCCGCCCGTAGAACGGAGCCATCACGAAGCCGTTGACGTCCGCGGGCAGTCGCACCATGGATCGCGGGAGCAGGCCCAGCTCGTGCCAGGCCCGGCGGGCACCGAGCTCGCCGAGCGGCGTCCACAGGCTCCAGCACATCGGCGTGAGCACGTCGGGCGTCGCCTCGCTCATGTTGGTGAGCGTCCAACACCGGTTCGGCTCGGAGGTCGAATGGGTGGGATCCCTCTGCACGGCGAGCTCCACGTCGACGGTCTGCTAATCAGCAATTGGTAGTCTGTCCGACAATTGGTACCCTGGCAACGTCCGGGGGGCCGGCGAAGGAGCGAGGGAAGCGATGGCCGACCCGGTCGCCGGCACGCAACTGGCCGGCCACGTCGCCGTGGTGACGGGTGGAAGCCGCGGGATCGGGCTCGGCATCGCCCGGGCTTTCGTCGCACAGGGGGCGACTGTCGTGATCTGCGGCCGCGACGCGGAGCGGGGCAAGCGTGCGCAGGAGGAGCTGGGCGCCGCCGAGTTCGTGGCCGTCGACGTGAGTTCTCAACACGCTGCCGAAGACTTGATCGATCGCACGGTCGCCGCGTACGGGTCGCTGGAGATCCTGGTGAATAACGCCGGTGGCCCCAACGTCGGCGCCCGCGTCGTCGAGACCACCGACGAGAGCTGGCGGAACGCGTTCGCGGTGAACGTGGATGCGCCGTTCTGGACGATGCGGCGCGCGCTCCCGCACATGATCGCGCGGGAACACGGGCGGATCCTCAACGTGTCCTCGATCCTGGGCAAGACCGGGTCCCCGGGGCAGGCCCCGTACGTCGCGTCGAAGCATGCGTTGAACGGCCTGACCAAGAGCGTGGCGCACGAGGTCGGCGCTTCCGGCGTGACGGTCAACGCGCTGTGCCCCGGCCTGGTTCTGACCGATTTCGTCCGGCGTTACGAGGACGACGCTGCTGCGGCGATGGGGCTCACCCCGGAGCAGATGCTGGCGATGTACCTGGCGATGTCGGCCACCCGTCGGCCCGTGACGGTGGAGGAGATCGGAGCACTGGCGGTGTACCTGGCGTCGCCGGCGGGCGCCTCGGTGACGGGTGCCCAGATTTCGATCGACGGCGGAATGGCGCCGTACTGACGGGAGAGCGGTGTGCGAACAGGTCTGAGTGTGCGGAACTCGGGGCCGGACAGCCTGCAGATGGTGCAGCGGTTACCGGCCGCGGCGGAGGACTGGGGCTACAGCTCCGTGTGGTTCACCGACCACTCCGTCTGGAGTCGCGGCATGGCGGAGCTGCCCTACCACGGTGCCCTCTGGGACGACGTGCTCTCCTGCCTTGCGTTCTGCGCCGCCACGACGCGAACGATCACCATCGGCCCGGGTGTGCTGGTCCTGGCGCTGCGGGACCCGGTGCTCACGGCCCGGGCCCTGACGACCGTCGACCGGCTCAGCGGCGGCCGGCTCGCTGTCGGCATCGGGGTGGGATACCTGCAGGACGAGTACGCCGTCGTGGGCAGGGGGGCCCTGTTCAAGGACCGGGGTGCGGCCACCGACGAGGCCATCGACCTGATCAAGCGGTGCTGGACCGGTGGGGAGTTCAGCTGGCCAGGTGCGCACTACGGGTTCGACGCACCGATCACCTTCGAGCCCACCCCGGTACAGCGGCCCCATCCGCCGCTCTACGTCGGAGGGCACTCACCCGCGGCGCTGCGACGGGCGGCCAGGCACGCGGACGCGTGGTACCCGGCGGTGATCGAACCGGCGGAGGTGGTCCGGCTCGGAGCCGAACTGGACCAGCGGGCCGGGCGGCGGATCCCGCGCGTGGTCCGCCTGGTTGTTCCGCCCGACATCGACGTCGCCGCTCGCGTGGCCGAGTACGAGGACGCCGGCTGCGACGAGGTCGTCGTCGAGTTCCTCACGGACTCCTTCGATCAGACCTGGGACCTGGCGGGGCAACTGGCGGCCGACCGACTGACGGGGTCGGTCGTATGACCGCGGACGAGGCGGCGAAGGAGCTGTCGATGACACTCGACGACGCGGTGGACGAGTGGAACTCGTTCTGCGACCGCATCAAGGCAGCGGGCGCGGCGAGCATCGCGAAGCGCCCCGATCTGGGCGAACGGGAGTTGCTCGACGAGATCCGGTTCACCGTGCGGATGCTCGCCGACAGCGTGCGCACCCACGTCGGGCCTGCAGACCTCGAGCGCCCGCACCTGTATCCGTTGATCGACGAGCTCACCCCGTACGGACTGCCCAACGCCGACAACTGCTACTACACGGTGCTGGTCGACCCCTCACGGACCTATCGGCTCTCCGGCAACGCGCGCGGCCGACCGTGGATCCTCAGCGTCGGCGCGGGGAACTACGGGTTGTGGGGCTTCCGCGAGCTCGCCGAGTACTCGTCGGCGACCGTGTGCTGCGATGCCGACGGTGACTTCGAGGTGCTGTTGAGCGTCGACCCGCAGGAAGGGAATTGGTTCGCGCTGAGCCCGGAGGCGACGAACTTCCACATCCGCGACTACTGGTTGGACTGGGACGCCGACCCGAGTTGGTTCCACCTGGAGGTGCTCGATCCGCCGCCGCGGCGCGACGCCGACGCCCTGGCGGCGGACGTCCTGCCGCGGCTGCACCGGGCGACCAGCCACTTCACCGAGACCGTCGCGTTCTGGTCCGGTTACGCGGACCACTGGCGCGGGGAGAAGCCGAACACCTTCTCCGACCCAGGATCGGTGGCCCACGGCTCCACCGGTCTGATCCGGTACTCGGCGGGCTGGGCCAGTCTCGGCGACGGTGATGCCCTGATCGTCGAGTTCGACCTCCCCGATTCCGAGTACTGGTCGCTCCAGGCGTACTCGCGGCAGGGCGTGACGTTGGACCCGGCCGTCGCCCAGTCCGGTCTGAATGCCCGTCAGGCCGTGGTCGACGCGGACGGAGTGGTGCGGATGGTGGTGTCGGGAGAGGACCCCGGTGTGCACAACTGGATCGACAACCGTGGGCTGCCGGAGACCACGCTGTGGTACCGGACGATGGGGGCGTCGCGGATGACGACCCCGCGCACCCGGCTGGTCCCGGTCGACCGGGTGGATGCGGAGCTGCCCGGCGCGGCCCGGGTGACGTCCGCCGAGCGGGAGGCGGAGTTGCGGCGGCGCAACCGGGGATTCTCCCGGCGGTACCGGCGGTGATCCGACCCGACGTCGGGGTCGTCATCGGCCAGTTGCGGGACCAGGCGCGCGCCGCGACCGGTCTCGACGACTTCGGCGACGAGACCGACTATCTCGACGGGCTCACTGCCCTCGTCTCGGCGGCGTTGGACGTCGGTGGTCCGGAGGGATTCCTCCGGACGCCCGTGGGGGTCTACGCCAGTGCGTCCCTTGTCGGGCGCCTCGTCACCGAGCGCGGTTGGCGGGAGACGCCGGGCTGGGAACAGACCTCCGTCACCGAGCCGATCTTCATCGTCGGCATTCCGCGGACGGCCACGACGGTGCTGCACCAGTTGCTCGACGCGGATCCCGCCCACCAGGGCGCACCGCAATGGCTGCTGCAGCGGCCCCAACCGCGGCCCCCACGTTCGGAGTGGCCGGCTCATCCGGACTTCGTCGCGTGCCGCCAGGCGAACGAGGCGCTCCAGCAGGCGATCCCCGCCCTGTCCCTGATCCACGACACGGACGCGCACCTGGTCGACGAGTGCTGGAATCTGATCTTCCAGACGTTCCGCAGTCCGTTGTTCGAGGCGATCGCGAACGTGCCTGCGTACTCGGAGTGGCTTCGCGGTGTCGACCTGGTCCCGGGATACCGGCGCCACCGGGACGTCCTGAAGCTCATCGGCGTGGGCGACGACCGTCGCTGGGTCCTCAAGGATCCGACGCATGTGTACGGAGCCGGTGCGATTTCCACGGTCTATCCGGACGCGCGGATTCTCCACCTGCATCGGAATCCGATCGCAGCGATCGCGTCCATCTGCAGCTTGATGATGTACGTCGGTCGCGTCTTCGGGATGGAGACGGATCGGCGGGAGCTGGGCCGGCGACATCTGGCGCTGTGGGCCACGGGGTTGCGGCGTTGCGTCGTCGAACGAGCGGCCTTCGCGCCGGACCAGGTTCTGGACATCCACTTCGAGCACTACGTGAAGGACCCGATGGGAACGGTCGGGTCGATCTACGACCACTTCGGCTGGCGGTGGAGCGACCAGGCACGGTCTCGGATGACTCTCGTGCTGGACCGGGAGCGTTCTCGGCCGGGCCCACCGGCCGAGGTGCTGGCGGCGTTCGGCCTGACCGAGGACGACGTCGCGCAGGCCTTCGGCGACTACCTGGAGGCATTCGGCGGGACCGTCTGACCGGCGGGCCGAACGCGCAAAAAGCTAAAGGTCCGACAGTTGACCACCTAGCTAAAGCCCGCTAAATTACGAGCGTCGACGTGACGGCCACCACAGTCTGTCGCGGTTTCGTCGTGCGAGGCGAGTGCGTGATCGGCCGGGACTCGGTCCCGGCGCCCCCAAAACGGCCCCAGGGAGTGTGATGAGGCGACGTCGAGCGTCCGCGGTGAAGGCATTCGCGGTGACGCTGGGAATGGCGGCGATGATCGTCACCCCGCCCACGTTCTATGCGGCCCGCGCCGGCGCGCAGGACGCGAAGCCGTCCTTCGAGGGCTTCGCGAGCGCGTACGGCATGGACGCGAACTTCAGCAATGCCTCCATCCCGCTGGGTTTGACCCCCCAGTTCGCCGGGCCGACCGCGGAGGCGCGGCTCAACAACCTCGGCAACTCCGACGCCTTTGCCGCCTACCCCTACCCCGGGGACACCGCGGCCGGCCTGCCCGGGACCGCGGGCGCTGTGTTCGGCGTGCCGATCCCGGCCTACCCGGCCATCGTGGCGACGCAGGCCGGCGACTACCCGAAGGATCAAGAGATCCCGGGCGTCGGGCTGCACGCCGAGAGCGGCGCGAGCAACGCGTACGGTCGCGCAAGCGCCGGTAGCGACGGTGCCGGACTGTTGTCCGAGGCGCGCGTCGAGGCGCTCGCCGACCAGAGCGTCCGTGCCCTGGCCCGCAGCAAGGCGGGGTTCAACGTCCTCAACTTCCTCGACCTGTCGGGTGTCGTCTCGAACGCCGAGGTCACCGCCGACTCCACGACCGGCGAGCTGGTGCGGATCGCGCACACGTCGATCGGGCGGATCTCGGTCCCTGGTCTCGCGATCGCCATTCCGGAGTCGACACCGGGCACGGTGCCGATTCCGATCCCGATCCCGGGTGTGGCACAGCTCCCCCCGATCGAGTTCCCGACGCTGCCGATTCCCTCCGGCGGAACGACGCTGATCGCCCCGGACCTCGGATTCCGGGACGGCACCTTCACGGTCGTCATGCCGGGCGGTGACGGCAAGCCGACGACGTACGCCGTCCCTGCGGACTCGGTGCTCAAAGCCTTCGAGCAGCAGGGGATCCTCATCACCTACCAGGCCGCCCAGGAACTGACGACGGGTGTCGTGGCGCCGGCGATCACGTTCAAGTACGCCGCCGCCGCGCCGCCGCCGAATCAGTACTTCAACGGCCCGACGGACATCAACTTCACCCTCGGTCGGGCGACCGCCAGCGTGACGCTGAACCCGGCGCAGTCCGCCTTTGGTCTCGGCCCGAGCGGCGGTCTGTCGCCGGGGATCGCGAACGGCGTGCTCCCCGGGGGAAGCGTGGGCGCCGTCGACTCCGCGGGGCTGCCCAGCCTGACGACCCCCGCCCTCGGGGGGCTGCCGGGCACCGCCCCGGTGGCAGGTGCGGCCGTCGGATCCGATCTGACCGGGCCGGCCTCCTACGCGGTGAGTGCTGCGTCCACCGGCGATCTGTCCGACATCTACGTGGCGTGTTTGATCCTCGCGGCATTGGTCCTCCTTGCCGCGTCCTTCCTTCGACTGAGGGTGGTGCGCTTCCTGTGGGGCTCCTGACCTGGGCACGGACACAGTGGGACCGGGCGGCCGCGCTGGCAGTCCTGACTGCCGGCCTGATTGCTCTCCTGCTGGGCTGGCTCGGCGTCAGCAACAACGGCAACCTCGCCAAGGCACTGCCGTACGTGGTGTCGGGCGGCCTGCTGGGAATCTTCCTGATGGGCGTCGCCGCGACCCTGTGGCTGTCCGCCGACCTGCGGGACGAGTGGCGTGAGCTGCACGGCATCCGGTTGGCGTTGCGCGAACAACTGGATCGGTCGCTCGTGCCGGCGAACGGGCTCACCGCCTCCGACGCGATGGTGTCGTCGACTGCCGAACTGCTCTCGACGCCGCAGTGATGTCCGTGACAGCGCCCCCGCGTGCCCGCCCGGCGCGGCACGGATTGATCCGCGACGGCTCGCGCGGTCACGCCGCGGACTGGTCGCCCCGGTTGATCCCGACCGACGCCCCGTGGGAGCGCCGGCACCTGGTTCGGCTGGGTGTGTGGATGGCCGTCGGGCTGGTCGGCATCGGAGTCTCCTGGTTCCAGATCAGCGGCGAAGGCGACTGGCACGACCAGATCCGGTGGATCATCGTGGGCTCGGTCGCGGTGGGTGTCTCCGGTCTCGGCACCGCCGGCTGGTTGATGGCGGCGAGCCGCGCCGTGCATCTTGAGGCGCACGACGTCATGGCTCAGTTGCGCATCCAGCAGCAGTTCAACGACGGCACGGGTCTCGGTGACGCCGGCGCGGCGCGAGGTGGCGCGGTCGAGCGTGAGGCGCCGGTCGATCCGAGCGGCCCGTTCGGGTACGTCAGCGGACCGACGATGACGCGGGTTCATGTCGCGAGCTGCGCCCTGGTCGCCGGCAAGGTGGTCTCGCCCGTGTCCGATTCGGAGATCGCGGCCCGCGGGCTCGCGCGGTGTGGGGTGTGCTGCGCATGAACGAGTACCTGCCGTACATCATCTTCGGCATCACCACCGGCTCCGTGTACGGACTCTCGGCCATGGGCCTGGTCCTGACCTACAAGACGAGCGGACTCCTCAACTTCGGTCACGGTGCGGTCTGCGCGGCGGCCGCGTACACGTTCTACGAACTTCGGGAGACGCAAGGTCTGCCCTGGCCGCTGGCCGCTCTGATCGCGATCGTGGTGTTCGGTTTCGTCACGGGCCTGATCTTCGAACGCGTCGGTCTGCTGCTCGCCGGTGTGCACATCTCCTACAAGATCGTGGGAACGGTCGGGATCCTCGTCGGGATGCGGGCGCTGATCAGCCTCGTGTTCGGTGTGGACGCCAAACCGTTCAAGCCCGTGCTCCCGGGCGGTACCGCGTTCGAGATCAATGGCGTCTCCATCAGCTGGGACCAGGTCCTCCAACTCGGACTCGGTGTCGGCGCGGCCGTCGGGCTGTACGTCTTCTTCAAGTACACGTTGCTCGGAACCGCGATGCGGGGCGTCGTCGACGACCCACAGTTGCTCGACATGACGGGCGTCTCGCCGGCCCGGGTGCGGCGTAGCGCCTGGATCATCGGGAGTGGTTTCGCGGCGGCGTCCGGCGTGCTGTTCGCAGCCGCCCAGCAGCAGCTCGACGTCAATGTGCTGTCCCTGCTCGTCGTCCAGGCGTTCGGTGCTGCCGCCATCGCACAGTTCAAGAACCTGCCGATGTGTTTCGTCGGCGGCATCATCGTCGGCCTTCTCCAGAAGCTCATCTCCAAAGAGGTGGGCACGGTCGACTTCCTCCAGGGGCTGGACACCAACACACCGTTCATCGTCCTGTTCCTCGTCCTGCTCCTCATGCCGCGCGGCCGGTTGGTCGAGGTCGGTCGGCACGTGAAGGCGCGTGCGGTGCCGCCGAGCCCCTTCTCCCCGCGCGTCCGCGCCTCCGGCTTCGGCCTCCTGGCCGTCGGTGCGCTGCTGGTGCCGCACGTGGTCGGCGTGCGGCTCCCGATCTGGAACACGGCGCTGACGCAGGTGATTCTGTTCGCGTCGTTGGCTCTGCT
Source organism: Sporichthya brevicatena (assembly GCF_039525035.1). Classification (NCBI taxonomy): domain Bacteria; kingdom Bacillati; phylum Actinomycetota; class Actinomycetes; order Sporichthyales; family Sporichthyaceae; genus Sporichthya; species Sporichthya brevicatena. Next base: position 50,666 of record NZ_BAAAHE010000023.1, on the reverse strand, counting down.
CGTCCGCACCTCCGGGCAGATCTCGCTCTGCCACATCGGATTTGCCGCGATCGGGGCCGCCGCCTTCGGGCACATGATCGGGAACGGCGTTCCCTGGGGTGTGGCCGTCCTGCTCGGTGGCTTGTTCGCCGTGCCGGCCGGAGCTCTGATCGCCATCCCGGCCATCCGCCTCTCGGGCCTGTACCTGGGGCTCGCGACCTTCGGCTTCGGGGTGCTGCTCGCGCAGTACGCCTACAACAAGGAGTGGATGTTCGGGTTCGGGCAGATCCAGACCGCGCGCCCGGGCGGGTTCGACTCCGACACCCGCATGTACTATCTGCTGCTGGCGGTCGCCGTCGCTGCAGTGCTCGTCGTGCTGATGGTGGAGAGGTCGCGGTTGGGCCGACTGCTGCGTGGCCTGGCCGACTCGCCGGTGGCCCTGTCGACGCTCGGCACGAACGTCAACGTCTCGCGCGTCCTGGTGTTCTGTCTGTCGACCTTCCTCGCCGGGATCAGCGGAGCGGTCTTCGCCTCGCTGTTCGGCTCGGTGAACCAGGACAGCTTCAACTACATGCAGTCCCTGGTCGCTCTGGCCGTGATGGCGATCTCGGGTCGGCGCACGGTGACCATCGCCGTCGTGGCGCCGATCCTGCTCATCGTCGTCCCGGGCTACATCTCGAACCCCGACGCCACGCTCTGGCTGCAGGTCGGGTTCGGGTTCGCGGCCGTGGTCGCCGCAGCGGTGTCCCAGGGCTCCTTCCACAAGTTCGTGGCCCGGCACGCCGTGGCCTCCGCCGACCGGATCGTCGATCCGGTGCTCGTCGGCGAACGGCCGGAACCGGTCCGTGCTCCCGCGAAGCAGAACGAGCCGGTAGGTGTCGCATGAGACAGCACACGGACGCACCCCACGAGGGCGGTCTGGTCGTCACCGACCTGAAGATCCGATTCGGTGGGCTCCTCGCCGTCAACGGATTGTCGCTGGACGTCCCGACGGGACGGATCACCGGCCTGATCGGACCCAACGGTGCGGGCAAGACCACGACCTTCAACGCGATCAGCGGACTCAACCGACCGACGTCGGGCCAGATCACGCTGTTCGGGCAGGACGTCACGGGCTTGAGTCCGCACGGGCGGGCGTTGCGCGGCCTGGGCCGGACGTTCCAGCGGATGGAGTTGTTCGACTCGCTCACGGTGGGGGAGAACGTCGCACTGGGGAGGGAGGCCGGGTTCGCGGGCTCACACCCCCTCCGGCACCTGCGCGGGAGCCGCCGCGAGACCGGCATGATTCGTCGGAACGCTGAACAGGCGCTCGAGCTGGTGGGCATCGGTGATCTGCGGAACCAACGGCCGGCGGACCTCTCGACCGGCCAGCGGCGTCTGGTCGAACTCGCCCGCGTGGTGTCCGGCGACTTCCGGATCCTGTTGCTGGACGAACCGAGCAGCGGGCTGGACAAGACGGAGACTGAGCGGTTCGGGCAACTGCTGCGACACCTCGTCGCCGAACGCGGCGTCGGCATCCTGTGCGTCGAACACGACATGGCCCTGGTGATGGGCGTGTGCAACTACATCTATGTCCTCGACTTCGGCGAGCCGATCTTCGAGGGTTCCACCGCCGAGGTGGCGGCCAGCCCGATCGTGCGTGCGGCCTACCTCGGCAGTGAAGCCGTGGACGACGTCGCCGGCCTGACGGCGGGAGCACTCTGATGCTGCTGCTCGATCGTCTCTGCGCCGGTTACGAGGGCTCTCCGGTCCTGCACGACGTCACGCTGGCGGTGCCGCCCGGAAGTGTGGTCGCGTTGCTCGGTGCCAACGGCGCCGGCAAGACGACACTGCTGCGGGTTGCGTCGGGGCTGTTGCGGCCCACCTCGGGGCGGGTTCTGCTCGACGGAGCCGACTTGACCGGAGCCACACCCAACGCGTTGGTGAAGCGTGGCCTGTGCCATGTTCCGGAGGGGCGCGGGGTGTTCCCGAACCTGACGGTTCGTGAGAATCTCGCGCTGCAGGCATTTGCCGGTTCGGAGACGGCTGCGATCGAACGAGCCAACCAGGCGTTCCCACGCCTCGGTCAGCGGTTGAGCCAGGTCGCGGGCACCATGAGCGGTGGAGAGCAGCAGATGCTCGCGCTGGCGCGGGCGTATGTCCAGTCGCCGCGGTTCGTGCTCCTCGACGAGGTGTCGATGGGTCTGGCACCGAAGATCGTCGACGACATCTTCGAGTTCCTGGGTCTGCTCGCACGAGATGGCGCGAGCCTGTTGCTCGTCGAGCAGTACATCTCGCGTGCGCTCGACCTGGCCGACTACGTCTACGTGCTCAACCGCGGCGAGGTCGTCTTCGCCGGCGAGCCGAGCGAACTGCAGGACGCCGACATCTTCGAGACCTACCTCGGCACCGCGGTGCACTGACCGGACCGCCCGCTCATTCCACTCACCCGGAGGACGAACGCACATGACTCGCAGGACGCCCGCCCGCTCGGCCCGTGGTGCCGTGGCACTGGCGGCGGTGCTGTGCGTTCTGGCGACCAGCGCCTGCGGTACCCGGCTGTCGGACGCGGAGATCGGACAGGTGCAGGCGGCCACCGTGACCGTGACGAACCCCGCGACCGCCCTTCCGGGCGCCGAAGCGGGCGGCGGGACAGCCGCCGGAGCCGGAAACGTCGCCGGTGCTGCGGGCTCGGCCGAGGTCGTGCCACAGCCGGGCAGCGGGGAAGCGGCGGCCGCGAGCGGAGCCGCGGGCCCAGCGGCGGTCTCCGCCGCCGGCGTCTCCGGCGGATCGACGACCGCGAGCGTCACGGGTGCGAAGCCCGGAACGTCGAAGGCCGCTGCGGCGGGTGCGGCGGCGGGGGAGCGGTGCACGCGGGCCCTGGAGCCGATCATCCTCGGACAGACCGGGGTCTTCAGCGGTCTGGTCGGTCAGTCGACGGGCAACCAGCGGCTTGGAATGAGCGTCTGGTCGAACTGGGTCAACGCGAACGGCGGCATCCGGTGCCATCCGGTCAAGCTGTACCAGATGGACGACGGCTCGGACCCGTCGCGGACCGCAGCCAACGTCAACGAACTCGTCACCACCAAGAAGGCCATCGCGTTGGTGGGGGTGAACGTTCCCATCACGATGGGGGCGGCCCGCTCCGCCGCAGCACGGCTGGGCGTCCCGATCGTCGGCGGCGACGCCGGCGATGCGGCCTGGAACACCGACCCGAACCTGTTCCTGTCCGGCGGGAGCTCGGCCGCGGCCTGGAGCGGCGGCATCGTGGAGGCCGCCCGTGAGACCGGGTTCACGAAGCTGGGTCTCATCTACTGCATCGAGGCATCGCCCTGTCAGCAGATGAACCAGTACTTCGCGCAGACCGTGGAGGCCGCCGGTGCGCAGGACGTGTTCCGGCAGTCGGTCTCCCTGACCCAGAGCGACTACACCGCGGAATGTCAGAATGCCAAGAACGCCGGTGTCCAGATCATGGCGGTGTACGTCGACGCGGCGTCCATCCAGCGTTTCGTGAGGTCGTGCAAGAGCATCGACTACCGACCGGTGATGGAGACCGGCGGCCTGGCCATCAGCCCCGGAGTGCCGAAGGACCCGGACATTCAGGCCTTCACCCTCTACGTCGGCAGCCCGAACGCGCCATACACGGCAACGGGCACTCCGGGCCTCGACACGCTGCACACGGCGTTCCGGACCCACACCGGAGCCGATGTCCCTGACGCACCGTCATTGATCGGCTGGGCGGCGGGGATGCTCTTCAAGGGAGCGATCGATTCGCTCGACGTTGAGCGCGTCAAGGGCGCGGTCACCACGGCGATGGTCTACGACGGCCTGTACAGCCTCAAGGACAAGACCCTCGGTGGGTTGGCCCCGCCGCTGGTGTTCAAGCGCGGTCAGCCGTCCGGCGTCATCCCCTGTTACACGTACTTCAAGATCACGACCCAGGGCATCCAGACCCCCGGTGCCAAGTTTCGGTGCATCAACAGCTGGAAGAGGAACTGATGACAAGGATGCTGCCCGCCGCACGATCGGCGAGGACGGCCGTGGCGCTGGCCTCGTTGCTGTGTCTGGTCGCAACATCCGCGTGCGGCACGCGGTTGACGGACAACGAGATCGCTGAGGATCAGGCGATCGCCGTCACCGGCGCGGTGGTGGCGCCCGGCGCCGAGCAGTCCGGATCGGGCGACCTGCCGGTGGCCAACGGGGCGATGCCGTTGGACACCGGTGGCTCTACGGCGGTGGACACCGGTGCGGCGGCCGACGGTGGCACCGCGGCGGCGACCAACCCCGCCAAGGGTTCCGGAGGGAAGACCGGCAGTAGCAGCGCGGGCACCAGTGCCGGAACCACGCCGGCCGGATCGAAGACCACGACGAAAGGTGCCGGTGCCACCGGCACGGGCGATGCCCCGTGCACCAAGCCGCTCGCACCGATCGTCATCGGCCAGACGGGAGCCTTCAGCGGCCTGCTCGGCGGATCGATGGGCCTTCAACGGCTCGGCCTGAGCGTGTGGGGCAACTGGGTGAATGCCAACGGCGGCATCCGGTGCCACCCGGTGAAGCTGTACCAGATGGACGACGGGTCCGACCCGTCGAAGACGGCGTCGAACATCAACGACATGGTGACCAACAAGAAGGCGATCGCCATCGTCGGTGCCAACATCCCGATCACCATGGGTGCTGCCCGCTCGGCCGCGAACCGGCTCGGGGTGCCGCTGGTCGGAGGCGACGGCGGGGACAACGCTTGGAACACCGACCCGAACGCCTTCCAGTCCGGCGGCAGCTTCACGCCGGCCTCGGCCGGTGGGTTCGTGGATGCCGTGCGGGAGACCGGGTTCAAGAAGCTGGGCCTGATCTACTGCATCGAAGCGACCCCGTGTGCTCAGATGCACAAGGAGTTCGACAAGGTCGCGGCCGCCACGGGGACCCAGATCGCCTTCCAACAGGGCGTTTCGCTGACGCAGAGCGACTACACCGCGGAGTGCCAGAACCTCAAGAACGCCGGCGCGCAGATCGTCGGTCTCTACGTGGACGCAGCGTCGCAGCAACGGATTGCGCGATCCTGCATCAGCATCGGGTACAAGCCGGTGCTGGAGACCGGCGGGCTCTCGGTCAGTCCCACCGTCATCAACGACGCGAACATCAGGACGCTGACGGAGTACGTCGGCAACATCAACGCGCCGTACACCGCGACCGGCACCCCGGCCCTGGACGCCCTGCACGCCGCGTTCAAGACACACACCGGGTCGGCAGTCCCGGACCAGCCCTCGGTGATCGGCTGGACGGCGGGCATCCTGTTCAAGGCGGCGATCGATTCGCTCGATCTGGCGGCGGTCCAGGGCCCGATCACCACCGCGATGGTGTACGAGGGCCTGTACCAGCTGAAGGACCCGACGCTCGGTGGGCTCTCGCCGCCCCTGAAGTTCGTCAAGGGCCAAGGCTCGGGCATCATCCCCTGCTTCACCACCTTCAAGATCAGCACGAAGGGCATCGAACTTCCTGGCCCGAAGTTCAAGTGCATGCCGTGGAAGGCGTGACGCCGGCACTCGGAGCCACCTCCTTGCCGGAGTTCCGGCGGCGGCGCGCGGTCGTGACCGGCGGCGGTTCCGGAATCGGCCTGGCTCTCACCGAGCGGCTGGTGGCGGACGGAGCGTCAGTGCTCGCCGTCGACGTCGATGCGGGGCGGGCGGACTCGGTCGCAGCGGTCGGTGGCCGGTTCGTGCTCGCGGACGTGTCGAGCCCCACCGACTGGGACCGGGTCGTGCAGATCGCGGCGGACGACCTGGGCGGCCTCGACCTGGTCGTGCTCAACGCCGGTATTCCTGTCCTCGAACCGGACCCGCTGGCGGCGCCGTACGAGCGGATCGCCCGGGCCTACGCGGTGAACGTCGAGGGCGTGGTTCACGGACTCCGCGCCGGAGTGCCGCTGCTGGAGGACGGCGGCGGTGACCTCGTCGTCGTCGCGAGCCTGGCCGGGCTCATGTCGTACCCGGACGACCCGTACTACGCGATGACCAAGCACGCGGTGGTCGGTCTCGGCCTCAGCGTGGCGCGCCCGCTGGCGGCCCGTTCCGTCCGCGTGACGATCTTCTGCCCGGGAGTGATCGACACTCCGCTCGTGCCCGAGGCCGTGCGGACCGCGGTCCTGGCCGCCGGCCTGGATCTGCTCGGTCCCGAGGACACCGCGTCGCACCTTCTCGAGGCGCTCGACCGGGGCGGGACGGGCCGGATATGGACCAGTCAGGCGCAGCTCGGTCTGGTCGAGCACCAGATGACCAAGGTCGAACTGCCTCGGCCGCCGGTCCGGGCCGCACGATAGGAGCAGAGGTGTCTCGCAGAACTCGGCCGTACCCTGACGTCGCCGTCGGGGTCTGGATGGCTGTCGTGGAGCCGGACTCCCTCGTCGACTTCGCGCGGCGGGCGGAGACGGCCGGGTGCGACTCGGTGTGGGTGCCGGAGCACCTGATCTGGCCGGCGACGATCACCTCGCCGTACCCGTACAAGGACGGCGGCGGGCCGCCCGTCCCGAGCAGTGTGAACCTGTACGACCCGTGGGCGCTGCTGTCGGCTGTGGCGGCTGTGACCACGACCATCCGGCTCGGTACGTGTGTCTACGTCCTGCCGCTGCGCGACCCGCTGGTGACGGCTCGCGCGGTCGCAACCCTGGACGTCCTCTCGAACGGCCGCGCGATCCTCGGCGCGGGTCTGGGCTGGATGAAGGAGGAGTTCGACGCCGCCGGTATCGACTTCCGTACGCGGGCCTCGCGCAGCGACGAGATCGTGCCGGTCCTGCGGTCGCTGTGGTCGCAGGAACTGACCCGCGCGTCCGGACGCCACATCAACTTCGAGCCCTTGTACTTCTACCCGAAGCCGCCGCAGGGCGCGAGCCTGCCGATCGTCTTCGGGGGCGACAGCGAGCCCGCGCTACGGCGCGCCGCCCGGCTCGGGGACGGCTGGCTGGGGACCTGGTGCACCCCGACGTCCACCCGTGCCTACGTCACGCGACTCGAGGAGTTGCTGACGGAGTACGGGCGCGCCGACGAGCCGTTCGAGGTCACGGTGATGATCAAGCCGCGCGAGGTCTCCGTCGACCTGATCGAGGAACTGCACGCGGCCGGGGCAGACCGGATCTGCATCGGCTCGCCCACCGTGCCCCTGGCGGTCTGGCCCGAGATTCTCGACAATCTCGCGGTCGTGCTGGCCAAACTGCGCGGCGATTCGGCCGCGCGGTAGGTGTCGGCGTCAGGCGGTTGCCTGGCGCCGGGCGTGGATGGCACGCGCGCCCAACACTCCTGCGCCGCACGCGGCGTCCATGCTGCTCATCCCGGCGGCGGGGAAGGTGCTGTCGCCGACGAGCCACAGCCCGTCGACCTCCTCGACCGCCCGCTGGAGTTTCGGACCGACCCAACCGGTGGTGAACCACAGATATTTGTGGTTCACCGTGGCCGTGCCGACGATCGCGTCGGTGTAGCCAGGGAAGAGTTCGTCGTTCACGGCGTGCATCCGCTGATGCACGCCGTCGCGACCACCCTCGGCGGCGATGCGCTCGTCGTTCACGGTCGCCACCGTGACGACGATCTGCTTGCCGGGTTCCGCGGTCCACGGCGCGAGGACCTCCTGCGGCCACATCCACTGCAGGTTCGAGCCATCGGTGTTGAAGACCATCACCAGGTTCGGGTCGGGCTTGACGACCTGCCGGTCCAGGACGGCGATCGTGCTGAACTCGTTCTTCGGCACCATGCGGTCGTAGTTCGCCAAGGGTGCGTGGAGCTCGTCGGGAACCGGGTTCAGCAACGCGCCGATCCGGCTGGGGCCGCACGCGAGGGCGACCGCGGGCGCACTCACCTCGGTCCCGTCCTCCAGCACGACCGTGCCGGCGCGTCCGTTCGCGACGGGTACCTCGGTCACCTTCCGCCCCCGCCAGACCGTGCCGCCCCGGGCCTCGATCGCCCGGGCCAGCGGGATCGCCAGTGCCTCGCGGGGATCGGGATTCATGATCACCATGTCGGCCTCGCCGCAGAGGAACCCCCGTAGGTAGCCGAAGGCCCCGAACACGGACAGGTGTTCCCGGGCCTCCTCGACGCTGACCGCGTTGACGTTCGCACACAGCGTGAGCACGATCTGCGCCGCCAACTCGTCGGCCTTCTGGTCCTCCACCCACTGCCCCAGCGGGACGTCGTGAAGCTGCATCAGATCGTCGAACGGGATCGCCAGGGCTCGGTGCATCACGTCCTCGAAGGACGGTCGCAGGTGCTCGACCGGCAGGCCGACGATCTTCGCGACGGTCTCGGTCAGCGCCGCGCTCGACACCGCGCGGTGCAACGGGTGGAAGGCGCCGGAACCGCGCACGGTGGCCTCGACGTCCGGACCGGGATACAGGTTCAGCGGCACGTTGAGGGCGCGGGCGAGTCGGAACCACCAGTCGTAGCCGTGCTGCCGGGTGGGGAACTGACCGAAGGCGCGATTCTTGCCGATCCAGGTCGCCCGGAACAGCGAGCCCACCTCGGCGGTCTCGCAGATCAGGAGCGGACGGGCCCCGCGCAGGACGAGCTCCCCGGCGCAGCCCAGGCCCGCCATCCCGGCGCCAACCACGATCACATCGAACTCGTCGGTGGCCATGTCGGTCCCACTTCTGTGAGGTTCGGTCTGCGTCCGCGCGGTCGGCGGGGCAGTCGTGTCCGGCGGGCTGTCGCTCAGGCCGGCAGCCCGTCCAGCCGGGCCAGCACGCGGAGCATCACTTCGTCGGCCCCGCCGCCGATCGAGAGCAGGCGCGCGTCGCGGAAGTACCGGGCGGTCCAGGTCTCCTCCATGTAGCCCTGGCCGCCGTGGAACTGCAGGCACCAGTCCGCGATCTCACGCTGGAGCCGGGCGGCCTTGAGCTTGCTGATCGACGTCTGGCGCTGGGTGTTCTCGCCGCGGACGAAGGATTCGGCGCAGGCGTGCGTGTACGTGCGGAGCAGGTCGAGCTCGGCGGACAGTTCGGCGAGCCGGAACTGGATGTACTGGTTGTTCGCGAGCGGTGCGCCGAAGGCGTGCCGCTCGAGGACGAACTGTCGGGTCTGCGCCAGGGCCATCAGCATGCTGCCGACGGCCATGTAGGCGCCGATCATCCGCTCGTGCTGGAACTGTTGCATCTGCTGGTGGAACCCGCGGTCGACGGTGCCGATCGTGTTGGAGACCGGAACCCGGACGTCCGCGAGGGCTATCTCGGCGGTGTCGGAGGCCTTGTTCCCCAGCTTGCGGAGCGAACGGCTGACGACCACGCCGGGGACATCGGTCGGAACGACGATCTGGGACATGCCGCGGGGCCCGGGCTCGCCGGTCACGGCGAGCAGGCACAGCCAGTCGGCCTGCACGCCGTTGGTGATGTAGAGCTTGCTGCCGTTGATGACCCACTCGTCCCCGTCACGCTCCGCACGGGTTCGGATGTTGGCGACGTCGGATCCGGCGTCAGGTTCGGTGACGGCGATCGCGGCGACCTGTCGCCCCTCGATCGCGGGGCGAAGGTAACGCTCCTTCAGATCGTGGGAGCCGTAGGTGTGCAGCGACGGCGTCGCCATGTCGGTCTGCACCGCGATGGCGGTGAACAGGCCCATCGACGGGATCCGTCCGAGCTCCTCGCCGAGTATCACCGTCCAGGTGTGGTCGGCGCCCTGACCGCCGTACTCGGGCGCGTACTCCAGGCCGAGCAGGCCCGCCTCACCGAGGATCGGGAACAGGTCGTGGGCGGGGAAGATGCCCTTCTCCTCCCATTCCTCGACGAACGGGAGGATGTGGCGCTCGATCGTGCGGCGCACGCTCTCGCGGAACGCCCGCTTCTCACTCGACTCGGTCATCGTGCTTCCTGGGTGGGTCGTGCGCCGGGGGAGAGGCGTGCGGTGAGGAAGTCAGCGATCCGCGCAACGGTCTCCGTGGTCTCGGGCAGGTGGGGGAACAAGGTCCAGGCGTGCACCGCGTCCGGCAGCAGGTCGAGATCTGACTCCACCCCGGCGGCGCGCAGGCGCTCGACGAGCCGGACGGCGTCGTCGCGCAAGCGTTCGGTCCGGCTGGCGGTCACGTAGACCGGCGGCAGGCCGTGCAGATCCGCGAACACCGGAGAGACGCGGGGATCGTCGAAAGTGCGGGCGGGGTTGAACCACCGGCGATAGGTGTCCATCACCTCGGGCGTGGACAGCGGGTCGTCGAGGTTGTCGACGTGGCTGCGGTTCGTGAGGGTCAGGTCGACCCAGGGCGACACCACCGCGGCCGCGGCCGGGCGCGGCAGTCCGGACTCGCGCAGGTGGACAAGCGTCGCGATCGTCAGACCGCCGCCGGCGCTCTCGCCGGTCAGGACCACGTCCCGTCCGGCGACGCCCTGGTCGAGCAGCCATCGGTAGACGGTGACGACGTCGGCGACCTGGGCGGGGCACGAATGTTCCGGCGCGAGGCGGTAATCGACGAAGAGGGCCCGGGCACCGGAGGCACGGCTGAAGCGTGCGACGGTCTCCCGGTGGCTTCGGGCGCTGCCGATGACGTAGCCGCCGCCGTGCAGGTAGACCAGCACGGGACGGGCGTCGTCCCCGGCGGGATCGGCCGGGCCGTTGGCGTTCACCCACTCGCACGGGACGCCGTCGGCCTCGACAGCCTGCACGTTCACGTCGTCCGGCACCGGGAACGTCTGCGCCATCTGATCGAACGCGGCGCGCTGGAGCTCCAGACTCGTGTCCGGCCGAATCGGCACGGCCCGCAACTGCTCGAGGAGCCGCCGCATCCGGTCGCTGGCCATGTCAGCTCGCCCGGGCAGCCGCGACGTCGTCGAGCTCGGCGAGCAACGCCCGGAGGGAGATGCAGTCCCGTGCGATGCGCTCGACCTGATACTCCGTGGTGTAGCCGTACCCGCCGTGCAGTTGGATCGCATCGAAGGTCGCGCCCACTGCCGCACGAGTCGCCCGACGGGCGACGTCCGGCGCTCGCCCCAGCAGAGGATCGCGGGCGCACCCCCACAGGGCGGAGGCCGCGTCGTCCAGGTCGGCTTCGCGACCGCGCAAGGCCGCCGCCAGGACCGGGACGTCGATGAGAACCTGCCCGAAGGCGCGACGCTGTTCGAGGTAGCGGGCGGTCTCCTTCAACGCATGCCGCGCGGCGCCGATTGCGGCGGCGCCGGCCGCGAGAGCGAGCCGACGGTGCTCGGCCGGGAAGTCGCAGCCGGTCTGAACGCCCGATCGCAGTCCGCGGAGCCCGGTCCGTGCGCGGGCCGTTCCGGTGGTCGCTGCCGGGGCCACCACGAGCAGCGCCACCGCGGCACTGCCTGCGCCCAAGGCCTCGACGACTCGCAGCACATCGGGCAGATCGGCGTCGTCGTCGCCCAACCCGACAATGCCGATCTCCCGCATGGTGTCGACGATGCTCGCGGGTACCTCGTCGGTCGCGTCGATGAGTGCGGCCGCCGGGTAGAGCTGCCGCGCCGCGAAAGCGTCGACGGTCTGGAGCAGCAGGTCGGTCATCGCCAGAACTTCTTCTCGTCCGGTGTACGCCGCTCGGCGAACGAGGCTGACATCTCGCGCGCCTCCTCCGTGCAGAGGTACTGCGTCAGCAGGAGGTCGTGCGCCATCCGTGCCTGGCCCACGACACCGGTGTGGCGTCCGGAGAACGCGGCCTTCAGGCCCGCCAGGGCCTGCGGACCTCGGGCGAGCAGTTCGGCGACCACGGCGTCGACCCGGCCGCTCAGCTCGGCGGCGGGGACGACCTCGTTGACCAGGCCCATGTCGAGCGCCTGCTGCGCCGAGTACTTGCGGTTCAGGAACCACATCTCCTTGGCGCGCTTCCGCCCGACGGTCTCCTCGAGGTACGCCGTGCCGTAGCCGGCGTCGAAGCTGCCGACGGACGGCCCGACCTGGCGGAAGACCGCGTTGTCCGCGGCGATGCTGAGGTCGCACACCGTGTGCAGGACGTTGCCCCCGCCGACGGCGAAGCCGTTGACGGCGGCGACGATCGGCTTGGGCACCGAGTCGATCAGCTCGTACACGTCGACGATCGGCATGACGTTGCCGTAGTCATAGGTGTCGAACGGGTCGTGCTCACCGCCGATGCAGAAGAACTTCTCGCCCGCACCGGTCAGGACGGCTACCCGCAGGTCGCGGCTCGCGCGGAAGGCGCGAAAGACGTCGGCCAGCTCGACGGCCGTCCGGACCCGGAACTTGTTACCGGCCTCGGGACGGTTGATCGTGACGCGCAGCGTCGGGCCGTCGGTGGCGACGATGAGGTCCTCGTAGCCCTCGCTCACCGGTCTGTCCCGACGACGAGACCTGCACCGGTCCTGTTGCCCAGGTGTCCGGCATCGACGAGCTCGCGGAGCAGCGGCGGCGGGGCGAATCGCTGTTCCCGCGTCGCCGCGTACACGTTCTCCGTCGCCTGGAGCAGGACGTCGAGACCGATCCGGTCGGCGAGCTGCAGCGGTCCGATCGGATAGCCGAGCCCGAGTTGAACCGCCGTCTGGATGTCCTCGGCCGACGCCAACCCGTCGTCGTAATCCGCGATTGCCTGGTTCAGATAGGGGAACAGCAGGTGATCCACCAGCAGGCCCGGTTGGTCGCGGACCATCAGCGGATGGCTGCCGAGAGTCTCGACCAGCCCGCGCAGAGCCTCCATAGTGGCGTCCGATGCCAGTCGGGGGCGCACCACCTCGACGACCCGCAGCTTCTTCGGCGGAGGAAAGAAGTGAAGTCCCGCGAATCGCTCCGGCCGCGGGACGTTGGTCGCGAGGCGGGTGATCGACAGGCTGGACGAGTGGGTGGCGATCAGGCAGTCGGGACCGACGTGCCGGCCGATCTCGCTCAGGGCTTGCGCCTTGCTCGGCTCGTCGGAGGGGAGCGCCTCGATGACGATGTCCGCGGCGGCCACCGCGCTCAGGTCCGGTACTCGGTCCGGGCCGACGGAGATCACGGTGTACCCGGCCTCTGCACACAGCTCGGCGATCCCCGTTCCCAGGACGCCGCTGCCCACGACACCGATGGTCTGCACGTTCGTGTCCCCCTCAGGCACCGAAGGCCAACTTCTTGTCGTAGGAGTAGAAGCCGCGACCTGTCTTCCGGCCGAGTTCACCGGCGGCGATCATCTGGCTCACCAAAGGCGGTGGCGCGAACCGCGGATCGTGCAGCTGGTCGAACAGGCTCATCGACACGGCGTAATGGATGTCGAGCCCCACCGTGTCGAGCAGCGTGAACGGGCCCATCGGGTAGCCGAGGGCTTTCGTCACCGCCGCGTCGATGGTCTCGACGTCGGCCCGGCCCGCTTCGAGGGCGCGGATGCAGTCGTTCTCGAACGGGACAAGGAACCGGTTCACGATGAATCCCGGGACGTCCTTCGCCATCACCACGGACTTCCGGATCGAACCCAGGAATTCGACGGTGCGGGCGACGGCGTCGTCGCTGCTCTGCCGCGCCGGTACGACCTCGACGAGTTTCATCAACGGTGCCGGGTTGCAGTAGTGCGTGCCGACGACCCGGCCCGGGAGCCGCGAACCGGCGGCGATGGCAGTGACCGAGAGCGTCGAGGTGTTCGAGTGGAACAAGGTGTCTGGTCGGCAGATGTCGTCGAGCTGTGCGAACAGCGCCTGCTTGACCGGGACGTCCTCGAACACGGCCTCGATCACCACGTCGGCGTCCGACGCATCCTTCATCGTCGTGCTGTACCGCACGCGGTCGCGGGCCGCGGTCCCCTCGTCGGCGCTCAGCTTTCCGAGCGAGATGCTGCGATCGAGGAATCGGGCGACGTGTTCCTCCCCGAGCGCGACGCGTGGCTCGTCGACGTCGATGAGGCAGATGTCGTGCCCGCCGAGCACCGTGGTGATGGCGATGCCCGAGCCCATGGTCCCGGCTCCGATGACAGCCACGTTCATCCGCGGTCTTCCCTTCCTCCTGAGGTGGAACTGCCGGACGAGGCTGCGCGTGTGCGCGTGTGGGTGTCTCGTGCGATCAGCAGTTGCTGGATCTGGTTGGTCCCGTCGTAGATCCGGGTGACGAGGGCGTCCCGCAGCAGCCGTTCCGCCTCGAAGCCGCACCGGTCGCCGTCGCCGCCCATCAGGTCGACGACGCGGTCGCACACCGAGACAGCGAGCTCGGTGAGCGACAACTTCGCCATCGAGACCTCGGCGACCTCGCTGCCGTCGCCGGTGTCGACCAGGCGGGCCGTCGCCAGCAGCAGGAGTCGACCGGCGAGGACCTGCGCCCGCAACGTGGCCAGTTCGGCCTGCACCGGCTGACCCTGCGGGGATCGCGGGTCGAGCAGCCCACGCTCGTCGGCCCACCCCACGGCGGCGCGGAGCGCTCCCGTCGCCAGCCCGAGACCTTGCCCGGCGGCGCTGATCCTGGTCTTGACGACGGAGGACATGGCGATCGGGAACCCGGCTCCGACCTCACCGAGGACGGCCGACGCCGGCACTCGGCAGTCCTCGAACGCCAACTCCACGGTGGATGAGCCGTGCATGCCCATCTTGGACATCGGTCGACTCGCGGTGACGCCGCCTCGCTCCGGCTCGACGAGGAAGGCGGTCACTCCCCGCCGGCCGAGGCTGCGGTCGACGGTCGCGAACACGACGATCACCCCGGCCACGTCCCCGGAGGTGATGAACGTCTTGGCCCCGTTGATGAGGTAGCCGTCGCCGTCGGGCCGGGCTGACGTGCGCAAGCTGGCCACGTCCGAACCTCCGGACGGTTCAGAGATTGCGATCGCGCCGTAGATGTCCCCGCTGCACAGGGCCGGAACGAAGCGGTCGCGCTGCTCCTGGTTCCCCCAGCGCAGAATGGGCCACGCGGTGTGCATCTGGGTCATGTACACGAGCGAGGTGGCCCCGCACACCGCGGTGATCTCCTCCATCGCGATCGCGTAGGCCGCGGTCGAGCACCCGTTGCCGCCGTCGGACTTCGCGACCGGCAGGGCGCCGAGACCGGCGTCGACCAGAGCGCGGTACTGGGAGTGCGGGAAGGCGCCGGTTCGGTCGGCGTCGAGCACGTACGGACGCACGTGCTCGGCGAGGACCCGCCGGACCCGCTGACGCACCTCGAGTTCCTCGGTCGTGCAGGAGAGGTCGCTGGTGCGCTCGTCGAGGACCGCGGGGTCGACGCCGCTCACTTCGCGGACCTCTCGCGGAACGCCCGGATACCGGCCTGGCCGGCGTCCGAGGAGATGGCGATCGCGCCGAGTCCCGCCTCGTTCGCCAGCGGCAGGGTCGGTGTCGACCCGACGACGGCGGCGAGGACAGCCCGCGTCGCGTCGGCGCCGGCGCGGGTGAGCTCGTGCACCAACGTGTCGACGGTGTCGGCGAGAGCCTCGGGCTCGACCGGCGCAGCGGCGAGCACTCCGGCCTCCCACATCTGTTGGGCCGTCAGCTTGGCGCCGGTCAGCATGACCTGAAGAGCCAGTCGACGACCGACAGCCTCCGTCAGCCGTTGCGTTCCGCCGTAACCGGGGATGAGACCGAGGGTGGCCTCCGGCAGCCCGAAGCGGGCTCGTTGCGTGGCGACCATCAGGTGGCACGACAGCGCGAGCTCGAAGCCGCCCCCGAGCGCGTAGCCGTCGACCGCAGCGACGACCGGCTTCGGTGCGGACTCGATGCGCCGGAACAACCGATGGCCGCGTGAGAGCACCGCGAGGGCAGCTGCGCTGTCCAGCCCCGTGAGCTCGTCGAGATCCGCGCCGGCGGAGAACGCGCGATCGCCCGCTCCGACGAGGACCACGACCCGCACCGCCGGATCGGCGAGCGCGCGCTCGAGTCCGGCCTCGAGCTCGTCCAGCAGTTGCGCGTTCAGGGCGTTCAACGACGCCGGTCGGTTGAGCGTCAGCCACGTCGACGAGCCGACGCCGGCGGTCCGAACGAGGGGTTCGCCGTGCTCTGTCACGCGGGCGTCTCCGGGCTGATCGACTTCAGCACCTCCTCGGTGTGCTCGCCCAACATCGGAGCGGCACGCCGCGGTGCCCGATTCGGGTTCGAACGCAGTCGCCACGGTGCACCCACGACCGTGTGGGGGCCGGCGACAGGGTGGTCCTGCTCCACGAGTGCACCACGGGCGATGAGTTGTGGATCCTTCACGACCTCGCTCGCGCTCTGCACCATCGCCGCCGGGACGCCGTTGGCGGCCAGTCGCTCCAGCCACTCGTCCGCGGAGCCGTGGCGGAGCAGTTCACTCAAGGCCTCGGCGATCTCGTCGCGTGCGGCCTGCCGTCCCGCGGTCGTGGCGAAGCGGCGGTCGGTGAGCAGTTCGGTTCCGCCGATGGCGGTGCACAACCGCCGCCACATGGCGTCGTTGCCCGCAGCCACCACGATCTTGCGGTCGGCCGTGGCGAAGGCCTGATAGGGCGTGAGGACGGAGTCGGTGGCGTTGCAGGGCTCCGGTTCGTCGCCGCCGGCGAGAAACGACGCCATCCGTGGTGCCATCAGCAGGAGTGCGGACTCCAGCAACGAGACGTCAATGACTTCACCAGTCCCTGAGCTCCGTTGGCGGACGAGGGCAGCAGCCACCGAAAAGGCGGCCACCAGGCCCGCGACGACGTCCGTCACAGCCGTGCTCATGCGCTGAGGTGAATCGGCGGACGGGCCGGTGACGCTCATCATGCCGGAACGAGCCTGGGCAATCAGGTCGTAACCCGGGAGCGCGGCGTGGGGCCCGTCCAGGCCGAACCCGGAGAGCGTGCAGAAGATGAGGCCCGGGAACCGCTCCGCGATGTCGTCCGGGTCGAGCCCGAGGCGCGCGAGCTTTGCCGGGTTCACGCTGACCAGTAGGGCGTTGGCGGTCTCGAGGAGCGAGAAGAGCGTGGCACGGTCGGCCTCGAGGTGCAGGTCGAGGCAGATGCTGCGTTTGTTGCGGTTCACGGACAGGAACCACGTCGACTCGCCTTCGAGGAAGGGCGGCCCCCAGGCTCGGGTGTCGTCGCCCCGCGGCGTCTCGACCTTGATGACGTCTGCGCCCATGTCCGCCAGCAGCATCGCGGCGGTCGGCCCCGCGTAGGACGTCGTGAGGTCGATGACGCGGATGCCGTCCAGGGGCAGCGGACTCCCCGGAGTCTCACCGGTGGGCTCCGGCATGGCCACTCACCCCTCTTTCGGTGCGCGGCGGACGCGGCGACCAAATCTAAGTGTTGGACATTTAGTGTGGCAGACTGAGAGCAGACAATCAATCCGCGGCAGCATTTGCATTTGTCGGACCGGCACCGGTCCGGCGCCGGCCGAGGCTCGGGGCGGCTGTCGACGAATGCCGGACCCGGCGCGGGGGTAGAGGAATTCCATCGCCGTGCCAGTCGGGCGCGCCCGCGTGTCTAGGCTAAAGTGAGACTTCAAAAGTCGGACTTACTACGATGGCGAGCCCCGAAAGGAGCCTTCTGTGGCGACGGAGGAGCGGCTCGCTGGCACCCCGACCGACCAGGCGTTCTCGGTGATGGCGGTGCAGCGGCCGCGGCAGCAGGTGGAGACCCAGATTCGCGAAGCGATTCGCTCAGGGGTCCTCGGCCCGGGTCACAAGCTGCCCAGCGAGATGGCTCTGGCGCAGGATTTCGGGGTGTCTCGCACGACGGTGCGCGAGGCGTTGCGCACGTTGGTCGCGGACGGACTGGTCCAGAAGGTTCCGGGGGCCGGCGGCGGCAGCTTCGTGCGCAGCCTCAACCACGAGTCCTTCAGCGAGGAACTGGGCCAGGATCTGGAGAACCTGCTCCGGGTCGGCTCGTTCGGCTACCAGGAAGCCAGCCAGGTTCGGCGCTTCCTCGAGGTTCCGGCCGCGCGCCTGGCTGCCCAGAACCGCACGGAGGAGCATCTGGTGACGCTGCGCCAGATCATTGCCGAGGAGAAGTCGATCTCCCACGACGATCCGGCCGTGCCCGACCTGGACGTCCGATTCCATTCGGCGATCAGCGAGGCTTCGGGCAACCGGGTGGTCGCTGCCTTCGTCAGCGCGCTGCACCAGGTGGCGCAACCGGTCGACCACCTCCACCTCGACGCCGAGGTGGGTCGTCGTACCGTTCGCCAGCACGTGGCGATCGTCCGCGCCATCGAGAACGGCGACCCCAAGGCCGCGGAGCAAGCCATGTTGACCCATCTGGACTACTTGGAGAAGCACCAGATTCTCTGACGCGCCATCAGGCAAAAGTCCGACAGTTGACTGGTTAGCGAAGTACGTACTACGGTCCCCTCGAGTTGCCGACGAGGAACGAGGGATCCCGTGAACAACCACGCAGGCAGGACGATCATCGTCACCGGAGCGGGTTCCGGGATCGGTCGGGCGACCGCGATTCGGCTCGCCGGCGAGGGGGCGACCGTCCACTGTGTCGATGTCGCGAACGTCGACACCACGGCCAAGGAGGACCCCGGGCCCGGTGCGCTGATCGCCCACACGATGGATGCCTCCGACGAGACGGCCTGGACGGCCCTCGTCGAGGAGATCACCGGCTCGGGCGGCCGGATCGACTCGCTGGCGCTCGTCCACGGCGTCCTCGCCCAGGTGCTCGACACCGTGGTCGGTCAGAACCGTGAGCAGTTCGAGCGTGTCCTGACCATCAACCTCACCGCGGACTGGATCGCGATGAAGGCCGTGCTGCCGACGATGATCGCGCAGGGTGGCGGTTCGTGCGTCCTGGTCACCTCGGGTGCTGCGGTCGGTGGTATCAAGGGCCTGGCCGCCTACGCCTCGAGCAAGGGCGGCGTGATCAGCCTGGTCAAGCAAGCGGCGATCGAGTACGCGCGGCAGAACATCCGGGTGAACGCGGTCGCCCCCGGCATCGTGGAAACCCCGATGCTGGCCGGCGCCGATTCCTTCCTCAACCCGGTGCGTGACCAGACCCCGATGGGCCGACTCGGCCGGCCCGACGAGATCGCCGCCGGGATCTCCTTCCTTGCCTCGGACGACGCGGGCTTCATCACCGGCCAGGTGCTGGGGATCGACGGGGGCCTGCTCTCGCAGGGCGCCTACACCTGAGCCGGCCTTCCATGCTGCTGCAGGAGCAGGACGGCGCGGTGCTGATCCTGACTCTGAACCGTCCCGAGGTGCACAACGCCATCTCCGTCGACGTGGCCGAGGCCATTGCGACTGCCGTGGAAGCGGCCGGTGATGACGAGTCGGTCAACGTCGTGGTCATCCGCGGCTCTGGCAAGTCGTTCAGCGCCGGTTACGACATGGGCACCGGAAGCTACGGAACGCGGAGCCTCGACGACAACGTCGAGCATCTGCAGGGGCTGTCGAATCGGTGGGCGCGGGTGCTCCTGTCGCCGCTGCCGGTGATCGCCCAGGTGCACGGGTACTGCCTCGCCGGCGGCACCGACCTCGCCGGGCACTGTGATCTGGTTCTGGTCGCTGACGACGCAAAGATCGGCTTCCCGGCCGTCCGTTCCATGGGCGTTGCGCTGACCCAGATGTGGATCTACCACGTCGGTCCCCAGTGGGCGAAGCGACTGTTGCTGACCGGTGACTCCATGACCGGCCGCATGGCCGCGGAGATCGGATTCGCACTGCAGTCCGTGCCGGCGGCAGA
Source organism: Sporichthya brevicatena (assembly GCF_039525035.1). NCBI lineage: Bacteria > Bacillati > Actinomycetota > Actinomycetes > Sporichthyales > Sporichthyaceae > Sporichthya > Sporichthya brevicatena. Next base: position 31,223 of record NZ_BAAAHE010000023.1, on the reverse strand, counting down.
GTTGGAGGCCGAGACGATGCGCCTGGCGCACCACATGGCGTTGGTGGCGAGGGACATGCTGATCGCCAACAAGCGGGTCATCAACCACGGACTCGATCTGATGGGCCGGGAGGAACTCCAGGCCTTCGCCGCGCGGGCGGACGCGATCGCCCACGGGAGCCCGGCGGCGCAAGCGTTCGCCGAGCACGCACGGACCGATGGGCTGCGGGCGGCACTGCGCCATCGCGATGAACCCTTCGGGTCCGATCTGCTGGACGTCGGACCATGAGCGTGGACGTGTTCGCCCGGTTCCCAGGAGCCGTGGTGACGGACGAGGCCGAAGAGGAGTTCCGCGGCCGCATCCGGGACCATCTCGCCACCGACCCGGCGCCGCCGTTCGACCGCAACGACCCGGATGCCTCGCTCCCTCCGACCCTGGCCTGGCACGGTCGGCTGGCAGCGGCGGGATATGCCTTACCGGTCAGCCCACCTGAGTACGGCGGCCGGTTGCGCTCCCTGGGCGAGCAACTCGTCCAGGTCGAGGAGATGGCCGCCGTCGGGGCGAACTCGTCCGTGAACCTCGTCGGTGTCGCAATGCTCACGCCGCTGCTGTTGGCCCTCGGCACCGAGGAGCAGAAGCAGACGTGGTTGCCCCCGGTCGCGCGCGGTGAGCACCTCTGGTGTCAATTGTTCAGCGAGCCCGAGGCCGGCTCGGACCTGTTCGGCATGCGCACCACGGCCGTCCCGGACGGCGACGTACTCGTGGTCAACGGTCAGAAGATCTGGAGCAGTACCGCGGACCACGCCGACTTCGGCCTGATGTTGGCGCGAACCGAACCCGGGTCGACCGGTCGCCGGGGCATCGGCTGCTTCGTGGTCGACATGCGGTCGCCCGGTGTCACGGTGCGACCGATCCGTCAACTGGGCGGGCCGGCTGAGTTCGCCGAGGTCTTCTTCGACGACGTCCGGGTGCCACGAGGCAATGTCGTCGGTGAGCTCGGTGACGGCGCGCTGGCCGCGCTACGGGTTCTGGCCTCCGAACGCAGTGGGCTGTCGATGGCCTCCTACGCCGGTCTGGCCGCGCAGTTCGAGGATCTCGTCCGTCTGGCCCCGCCGGGCGGAGGGCGTTACCGCGCGGAGCTCCTCGCCCTGTGGGAGGCACTGGCCGTTCAGCGTCTCGGGGCGATCCGGCAGGCGAGCGCCCCACCGGGCGACGAACCTCCGCTGGGCGCTGCCGCCGCGGGCAAGCTCGCGGTGGGCACGATCAATGTGCAGTTCAACGAACTCCGGGCGCGGCTCCTGGGACCGCGCGCCTTCGCCTTCCCGGATGACGATCGGGACGTCGCAGCGATCAGCGAACGGATCGTCAGTTCTCTCGCCTTGAGCCTGGGCGGCGGCACCCATCAGATGCAGCGCAACGCGATCGCCGAGGGCCTGTTGGGCATGCCCCGCGGCTAGGAAGGATCTGCCATGCAGCTCAGCGACATCCTCCACGGCTCGGCGCTCAAGCGCCCGGACCACCCTGCGCTGGTAAGCGCCGGGGTGCAGTACACCTACGCGGAGCTCTCCGGTCGAGTGCGCCGCCTCGCCGCCGCCGTCGCGGCGACGACGTCTCCGGGCGATCGTGTCGCGATCGTCGCCGACAACTGCGTCGAGTACTTCGACTGCCTCTACGGCGTACCCGAGGGTCGGGCGATCCTCACTCTGGTGAACCAACGGCTGACCGCCTACGAGGTCGACGGGATCCTGCGCGACGCCGAACCGCGCGTCCTCGTGGTCGGGGCCGAGCACGCTGAGCGGCTCAGTGACATCCGGTCGCGGGTGTCATCGATCGAACGCGTGGTCGTCCTGGGGAAGGCCGACCCGCCGGCGGGCCTGACCCCGTACGACGAGTTCCTGGCCCTCGGTTCCTCCGCGGCGGACTCCGCGGGGTCGTCCGGCCCCGGGGCCGGTGACCCGGAGCGCGACGCCGAGACGGCGTGGCTGATCTACACCTCCGGAACGACCGGGGCGCCGAAGGGCGCGATGCTGACCCACCGCAGCCTCGTCAGCGCGATGCTGAACGTCATGCTCGAGTGGCATCCGAGTCGGGACGACCGGCAGCTGTTCAGCTTCCCGCTGTCCCACGTCGCCGCCGTGATGACCCTTCAGTATCACCTGCGGCAGGCGACCGTGTACCTCACGGCCGGCTTCGAGCCCGGTGCGTTCCTCGCGGCGATCGCGGAGCACCGCATCACGCACACGGGTCTGGCACCGACGATGTTGAACATGGTGCTGGCGCACCCCACGATCGAGACCGCCGACTTGAGCTCACTGCGGATGATTGCCTACGGCGCCTCCTCGATGCCGCCCGACCTGTTGCGCCGGAGCATGGAGCGCTTCGACGTGGACTTCGTCCAGAACTTCGGCCAGACCGAGGTGTCCGGCAACGTCCTCGTGCTCGGTCCGGAGGAGCACCGCCGGGCCGCCGACGGCGAGCCACACCTGCTGGCCGCGCTGGGCCGGAACGAATGCCTGGCCGCCGTCCGGCTCGTCGACGACGAGTTGAACGACGTACCGGTGGGGGAGATCGGCGAGATCGTCGTACGCGGTGATCAGGTGATGGCGGGTTACTGGCGGAATCCGGAAGCTTCCGCCGAGGTGCTCGCCGGCGGCTGGCTGCGGACCGGCGACCTTGCGCGGATGGATGACGAGGGGTTGTTCTACATCGTCGATCGCAAGAAGGACATGGTGGTCACCGGCGGGGAGAACGTCTATCCGCGAGAGGTCGAGATCGTGATCTCGGCTCTGCCGGGCGTGAGCGAGGTCGCCGTTTTCGGGGTGCCCGACGAGACCTGGGGGGAGCGGGTGACCGCCGCCGTCGTCGCTCGGGCCGACGCGCAGGTGGACGCCGCGGCCGTTCTCGACCACTGCCGGGGTCGGCTCGCGGGGTTCAAGATCCCCAAGGAGGTGCGGATCGTGGGCGAGCTGCCCAAGAACGCCTCGATGAAGGTGCTCAAGCGCGTGCTGCGGGAGCAGACCGCGCAATCATAAATGTCAGACAGTTGACTGTCGGACTGTTCTCGAGTTGAATCGGCCCGTCGACAGCCCCCGCGGATCGTCGGAAGGACGTCACCGTGACCAACGTTTCAGACGCGACCCGCTCGCTGTTCCACCAGACGCCGGGTGAGCCGTACGAATATCTGAAGGACCTGCGGGAGAACTGCCCGGTCTACTTCGACCCGATCCTGCAGGGGCAGTTCATCACGCGCTACCAGGACGTGTACGAGGTCATGTTCAATGCCAAGCGGTTCCGCCTGCAGGCGCGTCCCGGCGAGGCGTACGACGAGCACCAGTCCAAGGACCGCGTCGTCACCTTCCGGAAGCTGCTGAACTTCAAGACGGTCACGCCGTTCCTCGACACCATCATCCGACCGGAACTGCACCGTCTGATGGACCGTCTCGTCGCGGCCGGCGAGGTGGGCAAGGCGGAGCTGTACCGCGACCTCGCCGACCCGTTCCCGGCCAACGTGATCGGTCTGCTCTTCGGGATGGAGCACGACGATCTCCCGGACCTGGTGCGCTACCGCAACGCCCGCGCTGCCTTCTTCAACGCGCCGTCGGACGACTTCTCCGCTCTCGAGGAGGCGCAGAAGTGGCAGGCCAAGGTCGACGAGCGCATGCGCGAGGTCATCGCCGCACAGCGCCGGTCGCCCAAGGAGAACCTGCTCCAGTTCCTCATGACGGTTGAGGAGGACGGGAAGCTGCTGTCCGAGGAGGACCTGATTCAGGTCACGGTTCGCGACATCCTCATGGCCGGCAGCGAGACGGCTACCCGCAGCATCGCGAACGCGGCGTACCGGATGCTCACTCTTCCCGGTGTGTACGAGCGTCTGCTGAACGACCGTACGCTGATCCCCGACTTCCTTGAGGAGTCGCTGCGGTACGACCCGCCGGTGCACATCTTCTGGCGGGCGGCCAACGACGACGACGAGATCTCGGGCTGCCCCATCTCCAAGGACGCCCAGCTGTACACGTCGATCGCCTCGGCCAACCGCGACCCCGAGATGTTCGCCGACCCGGACACCTTCGACATCGCTCGGGCGGGCGGGAAGCACGTGAGCTTCAGCGTCGGCCCGCACCTGTGTCCCGGAGCCTGGGTCGGGCGGAACGAGCTGAAGCTCGCGGTGGAGGCCTTGCTCGACCGGTTGCCGAATCTCCGTCTGGACACCGACGAGGAGCCACCGCAGCTGACGGAGGTCATCCTTCGCAACTGGGTGCCCCTGCACGTCCGCTACGACGCCTGACCGGCGACGGCTCGACGACATCGGTATGAGCGGCGGTGTGCGTTCCGAGGTCCGCGGCGGCGTGGCGACCCTGACTCTCGACGAACCGGACAACCGGAACGCCCTGAGTGAGTCCCTCGTCAACGGTCTCGGCGACGGCCTTGCGCGCGCGTGCGCGGACGAGTCCGTGCGGGTGATCGTTCTGACCAACACCGGGTCCACCTTCTGCGCGGGGGCCGACCTTCGGGGCGGGGGTGGTGCTCCCCGCTGGAGCCCGACCGAGATCTACCAGTTGATCCTCGACGCGCCGAAGCCCGTCGTGGGCCGGATCGCCGGACACTGCCTCGGTGGTGGCGTGGGTCTGGCCGCCGCCTGCGACATCTCGGTGGTCAGTGCGGAAGCCCGCTTCGGCTTCAGCGAGGTGCGCCTCGGGGTGGCCCCCGCCATCATCTCGGTAATCGTCCTGCCGAAGCTGGGACGCGCGGTCGCGGCTGAACTGATGCTGACCGGCCGCCGTATCGGCGGCGCGGAGGCGGCGTCAACGGGGTTGGTGAACCGCGCGGTTCCCATGGATCAACTCGACGCGGAGGTGGCGGGCCTGCTCGCCGAACTCCTCGCCGGGGGACCGCAGGCACAGATGCAGATCAAGACGTTGATTCGACGGGTGCCACAGCTCGAACGGGACGCCGCCTTCGCAGAGATGACCGTGCTGTCCCGGCAGATGTTCGGATCCGCGGAGGCCGCGGAAGGCGTAGCCGCATTCCGCGACCGTCGCCCGGCCGCGTGGGCGGCGGAAGGGGAGAACCGTGCGGCTCGCGTTCACGCCTGAGCAGTCGGACCTCCGTGCCGCCGTCCGGGAACTGTGCCGGGATCACGCAGCCGACACCGACCTGCGCCGGGTGGCCGACCTACCGGGCGGCTTCGACCCGAAGGTGTACGACCAGGTTGCCGGCATGGGGCTGCTCGGACTGGCGGTTCCCGAGTTCTTCGGCGGAGCAGGCTGCGGCTGGGTCGAGGTAGGGGTCGTCCTGGAGGAGTTCGGGCGAGCCTTGTTGCCGGTGCCGTACTTCTCGAGCGCGGTGCTGGCGGTGGCCGCCCTCCTGGCCTGCGACGACCCTGGGGCACACGCCGACTACCTGCCGAGGATCGTGGACGGCTCTCTCCTCGCCACCGTCGGTCTCACCGGCACGACCGCCACGTGGGAGGGCGCGGGCGTGACGGTGACGGCTCGGCCGGGGGACCGCGACTGGATTCTCCATGGCGAGATGTCCTACGTCTGTGACGGCGCCGGCGCAGACCTGCTCCTCGTGTTCGCCCGCTCTCCCGAGGGCGGCGGCCTGTTCGCCGTGGACGCACCGGCGTCCGGGATCCGACGCGAGGCGTTGCAGGTCGTCGACCTCACCCGCCCGCAGGCGCACATCGTCCTCGATGACGTGCCGGCGCGCCTGATCGGTCAGATCTCCCCGAGTTGGAGGCCGTTCGCGCGGGTCCTCGACATCGCGGCGACGGCTTTGGCAGCGGAGAGCCTCGGCGGTGCGCAGCGGACGTTGGAGATGGCGGTCGACCACGCAAAGATCCGCAAGCAGTTCGGCCGTCCGATCGGGTCGTTCCAGGCGATCAAGCACCTGTGTGCCGACGTGCTGGTCCGGGTCGAGTCGGCGCGGAGCGCCGCGTACTACGCGCTGCACGCAACCGGGGTCGGAGGCGAGGTCGGCGCCACGGCGGCGAGCCTGGCCAAGGCTCACTGCGGCGATGCATTCCTGTACGCCGCGGAGCAGAACGTCCTCGTCCACGGCGCCATCGGTCTCTCGTGGGAGCACAGTGCGCAGCTGTACCTGAAGCGTGCGAAGACCACCGCCGTGATGTTCGGGGACGCCACCCACCATCGCGAGCAGTTGGCCCAGCGGATCGGACTCTGACGTGGTGGCAACAACGGCGCAGGGTGCGGATGGGTGCCCGTCCGCGATCCGGCAGGCCGTGGCGGTGCTTGCTCAGGGCGGGATGGTCGTCGTTGCCGACGAGCACGACCGGGAGAACGAGGCCGACCTGATCATGGCGGCGTCGGCCATCACCGTCGAGCAGATGACGTTCTTCCTGCGTCACGGCAGCGGCATCGTCTGCACTCCGATGGCCGACCGGCGGGCGGACGAACTCGACCTACCGTTGATGGTGGCCGCCAGCACGGACAACCATGGCACCGCGTTCACGGTGACGGTGGATCACATCGGCACGGGGACGGGCATCTCCGCGGCCGATCGGGTGAGAACGGTCCGGGCGCTGGCCGACCCGGCGACCTCGCCGGCCGAGCTGCGGCGTCCCGGCCACATCTTTCCCCTTCGCGCCCGGCCCGGCGGAGTGCTGAAACGCGCAGGGCACACCGAAGCGGCGGTCGACCTGCTGGCGCTGGCCGGGGCCGGTGAGGTGGCCGTGATCACCGAGCTGGTCGGTGACGACGGGGTCCCCATGGCGGGAGTGCAGGCTCGGGAGTTTGCCGAGCGCCACGGGTTGACCTTCGTGCACGTCGACGACCTCGTCCGGGAACGACGGCGCAACGCGGGCTTGATCGCGCGGACCGGCCGTGCGCAACTGCCGGTCGGCGGGAACCGGTTCGTCGCCACCACCTATCGCAGCGCGGCCGACGGCATCGAGCACATCGCCCTGACGCTGGGCGATCTGGCCGTCGCGGACGCCGATCCGCGGGGAGCGCTCGTCCGGGTCCACAGTGAGTGCCTGACGGGGGACGTGTTCGGCTCGGGTCGCTGTGACTGCGGTGAGCAGTTGCAGCAGGCACTCGATCTGATCGCGGCCGAAGGCGCCGGGGTCGTGATCTACCTCCGTGGCCATGAAGGCCGCGGGATCGGTCTCGGGCACAAACTCCAGGCCTACGCGCTGCAGGAACGTGGCTACGACACGTTGGACGCCAACATCGCACTCGGGCTCCCGGTCGACTCCCGCGAGTACGGCATCGGCGCTGCCATGCTCGCCGATCTCGGCGTCCACCGGATCCGACTGATCTCGAACAATCCGCAGAAGTACGGCGGCCTGGCGGGATTCGATCTCGAACTCGTCGACCGCGTGTCCACCCGGCCGGTCGTGACGGCCGACAACATCAGGTACCTGCGGACCAAGCGCGACCGGATGGGTCACTCGCTGGATCTCGGCACGGACCCGACCTGCTCACGGCCGACGGCTCACTGACTGCTCGGGTCCGCCAGCTGGTCGATCGCCTGAGCGCGCAACTCGTGCTTCTGAATCTTCAGGGTGGCGGAGCTGCGCGGGAAATCCTCGACCACCAGGAAATGATCCGGCACCTTGTAGCCGGCCATCCCGCTGCGGGCAAAGGCGTGCACGTCCGCTTCGTCGATCGTGCACCCGGGCGACGGGATCAGGAACGCGACGCCGGTCTCCGACTTGATCGGGTGGGGGATCCCGACGATCGCTGCTTCGGCAATGCTCGGGTGCCGGACCAGGAACGCCTCGACCTCGGCCGGGTAGACGTTGAACCCGCTGGTCTTGTACATGTCCTTCGACCGGCCGAGGATCGTGAGATTGCCGGCCTCGTCGAGAGATCCGATGTCGCCGGTGCTCCACCAGCCGTCGTCACGCATCGACGGGTCCCGGTCCATACCCAGGTAACCGGCATGCACGCCGAAGCCGCCGATCAGGATGTCACCAGGCCGGCCCACGGCCACCTCGGCGCCGGTCTCGCCGTCCACCAGGCGCACCTGCACATCGGGCATAGCCTTCCCGGTCGTGCCGATGCGCACCTCGATCGGGTCGTCCCAACGGGCCTGGCTGATCAGAGCCGTGGACTCGGTCATCCCGTAGGCCTGGGTCAGGCCGGTGATCGTCAGCTCGGACTCGAGGGCCTCGCTGAGTTCGGGTGCGATCACCCCGCCCGCGATGCACCCCTTCGTCAGGGTGCTCACGTCGTGGGTGCCGCCGGCGCTGCGGTACTCGCTGACCAGCATCGTGTAGTGCGTCGGAACACCGAAGATCGCGGTGACGCCGCGGTCGGAGATGGCGTCGAGCACCACCTTCGGCTCGAAGTCCCGCTCCAGGTCCAGCCGGGCACCGTGGGTGAACGTGTTCAGGAATGCGTTCACCGCGCCGAAGGTGTGCGACATCGGCAGGAAGCAGAGGAGCCGGTCGTCGTCGGTGAATCCCATCCGGACACCGCTGTTGAAGGCGTTCTTCAGCGCGGGCCCCTGGCGGGTCATGCTGCCCTTGGACAGCCCCGTCGTGCCGGAGGTGTAGATGACGTACAGCGTGTCCTGCGGCGTCAAGCCGCTGGCCGCGGCGGTCACCTCGTCGTCGGCCGGCTGAGTTGCCGTCAGATCAGCCCAATCGGTGTTGATCGCGACGGTCCACTCCAATGCGGAACTGTCTCCGAGTTCGGCGGCGAAGTCCCCGTCCGGCGCGAACTCGGTGATCATCCCGCGCGAGCCGGACCGGGCCACCAGGGCGCCCACCTCCCGGGATCGGAAGCGGGAGTTGGTGAGGACGTTGACCACTCCGAGTCGCGCCAGGGCCAGCGCGCTGACCACCCACTCGATCCCGTTGGGGAGCCATGTGGTGACCCGGTCGCCCCGGCGCAGCCCGCGGCGAGCCAGCGCGGTCGCCACGCTGCCGGACCGGGCCCAGAGCTCGGCGTAGGTGTGGTCGACGCCGTCGACGCGGAGATAGGGCAGGTCGGGGTGCGCCCGGGTGTGGGCCGCGAGCACCTCGCCCAGGGTCATGCCCAGCAGCTCGTCGGACGGTACGCCCAGGGCCGCTCCTCGGCTCATGTCTCCTCCTCCAGGACGACCAGCACCTCGCCGGTGTTGACCTGATCACCGGTCTTCACCCGGACCGCAGCCACGACCGCCGCGGCGGTCGCCCGGATGGTGTGCTCCATCTTCATCGCCTCCAGCACGACGAGCGGGTCGCCGGCGGCCACCTGTGCCCCCTCGGTCGCCAGGACCCGCACGGCCGTGCCGGGCATCGGGGCGACCAGCGAGCCGGCCTCTATCTGGTCCTGCGGGTCGGCGAAGCGGCTGCGCAGAGCGAGCGGCAGGACGCCTTCCGGCCCGCTGACGTAGATCCGCGATTGCTCGAACTCCACGGTGAGGCGTCGTCGGATCTCGTCGAGGGTGATCTCGCTCCCCGCGGGGGTGCTCCGGTGCACCTCGAGCTCGAGTGGCTCGGAGTCCAGCGCGATCTCGAACCCCCGGCGCAACGGGCGGATCTCCACGGAGACCGCGGTACCGGCGTCCACCAGCTCGAGCTGTTGCGGCTGCGACGGTGTCGAGCGGAAGCCGGCCGGGACGCTGCTGAGCACCCGCGCCTCGGCGCGGCTGCGCTCCAGCACGGCGAGGCCGGCGGCGGCGAGATAAGCGGGGCGAGCCCGGTCGAGCGGCGCGCGCCCCTGCCGGGAGAGGCGGACGGGGTCGTGTTCTTCGAGGAAGCCGGTGGTGGTGGCGCCGGCACGGTAGTCGGCGTCGCGCAGCACGCCGACGAGCAGGTCCCGGTTCGAGGTCACGCCGTCGATGCAGGCGTGCTGAAGGGCACTGGCCAGCGCGGCCGCCGCCTCGCCGCGGGTCGGGGCGTGCACAATCACCTTGGCAAGCATCGAGTCGTAGTGGATCGAGACCTCGGATCCCGACCCGACCCCGGTGTCCACGCGGAGGCCCGGCCGCTCCGGAACGGCGAATCGGATCAGGTGCCCGGAGGCCGGCAGGAAGCCGGCTTCGACGTCCTCGGCATTGAGCCGGGCCTCGATCGCGTGACCGGTGGTGGTCAGGTCCCACAGGTCCTCCGGGAGCCGCTCGCCGGCGGCCACCAGCAACTGCAGGCGCACCAGGTCCAGACCGGTGGTGAGCTCGGTGACCGGATGCTCAACCTGGAGCCGGGTGTTCATCTCGAGGAAGTAGTAGCGGCCGTCGGCGTCGAGCAGGAACTCGACGGTCCCGGCGCCGACGTAGTCGATCGCCTTGGCTGCGGCCACCGCGGCCGCGCCCATGTTCTGTCGTAGTTCGGTGTCGACGGCCGGGGACGGGGCCTCCTCCAGCACCTTCTGGTAGCGCCGCTGGACCGAGCACTCCCGCTCGCCGAGGTGGACGACCTGACCGTACTGATCGCCGAACACCTGGATCTCGACATGCCGGGCGCCGACGAGGTAGCGCTCCAGGAACACGGTGTCGTCGCCGAACGCGCCGCTCGCCTCCCGGCGGCAGGCCGCAACGTCGTCGGCCAGCGTGGACGGGTCGTGGACGATCCGCATCGCCTTGCCGCCCCCACCCGCGCTGGCCTTCACCAGCAGCGGGTAGCCGACGCGCTCGGCCGCGGCGATCAACTCGCTCGGGTCGCCCACGTCGTCGTTGAGGTAGGCGGAGGGGAGCAACGGAACGCCGGCGTCGGCCATGGTGCGCTTGGCCTCGGTCTTGGAACCCATCGAGGCGATCGCGGCGGGGGAGGGGCCGATGAACGTGATGCCCGCGTCGGCGCAGCGTTGCGCGAACGTGGCGTTCTCGGCCAGGAAGCCGTAGCCGGGATGCAGGGCGTCGGCGCCCATCCGTCGCGCGGCCGCGATCACCAGGTCGATGTCGAGGTAGGTCTCGGCCGCGGTGGCACCGGGCAGCCGAACCGCGAGGTCGGCCTCGCGGACGTGCAGCGCGTCGGCGTCCGGGTCCGAGTACACGGCCCCCACCCCGACGCCCAACTCCCGGCACGTCCGGGCGATGCGGCGCGCGATCTCGCCCCGGTTGGCGATCAGAACGAACTGAAACACATGGACTCCGACGAGAGGCGACTGGCAGCATAATGTCGGACAATGGTTGAATTGCCAAGAACCGGACCGCGCAACGACCGATCGGGGAGCCATGCAGCGTCTCAGGAGCACCGTCGACCCCCGATCGCGCAGTTACGCCGCCAATCGGCAGGTGGTCGAGCACGCGCTCAAAGAACTGCAGGGGCACCTGGACGGCGCTCTCGGTGGTGGGGGACCGAAGTACGTGGAACGGCACCGGGCCCGCGGGCGCATGCTGCCCCGCGAGCGCATCGAACTCCTGGTCGACCTGGGCAGTCCGCTGGTCGAGCTGTCACCGTTGGCGGCGGCGGGCACCTCGTTCCCGACCGGGGCGAGTGTGGTCACCGCGATCGGCGTCGTCTCCGGGGCCGAGTGCGTGATCATCGCCAATGACCCGACCGTGCGCGGCGGCGCGATCAACCCGATCTCGGTCACCAAGATCCTGCGCGCGATGGACATCTGCCGGGAGAACCGGTTGCCGCTGATCTTCCTGGTGGAGTCCGGTGGTGCCGACCTCCCCAGCCAGGGGGAGTTCTATCTGCGCGGCGGCAATCAGTTCCGGCACCTCACGCAGATGTCCGCGGCCGGCGTCCCGAGCATCGCCCTCGTCTTCGGCAACGCGACCGCGGGCGGCGCCTACGTGCCGGGGATGAGTGACTACACGATCCTGATCAAGGGTCAGAGCAAGGTGTTCCTCGGTGGCCCGCCGCTGGTCAAGATGGCCACCGGTGAGGATTCTGACGACGAGACGCTGGGCGGGGCGGAGATGCACGCCCGGACCTCCGGCGTCTGCGACTACCTGGCCGTCGACGAGATGGACGGCATTCGCATCGCGCGCGACATCGTGGCTCACCTCGGCTGGCGCAAGCTCGGGCCGGCTCCCGGCCCGGTCACCGAACCGCTGGAGGACCCCGAGGAGCTCCTGGGTATCGCCTCGGCCGATCCGAAGGTGCCGTTCGACGTGCGCGAGGTACTGGCGCGGGTCGTCGACGGCAGCGAGTTCGACGAGTTCAAGTCGAACTACGGACCGGCCCTGATCTGCGGATGGGCGCGGATCCACGGCTACCTGGTCGGCATCCTGGCCAATCAGGCGGGCGTGCTGTTCTCCGAGGAGGCGGAGAAGGCGGCTCAGTTCATCCAGTTGGCGAACCAGATGGACCAGCCGCTGATCTTCCTCCACAACTGCACGGGGTTCATCGTCGGTGCCGAGTACGAGCGCAAAGGCATCGTGAAGGACGGCGCCAAGATGATCAACGCGGTGGCGAACAGCACGGTGCCGCACATCGCCCTCATGGCGGGTGCGTCCTACGGGGCGGGCAACTACGGCATGTCCGGCCGGCCGTACAACCCCCGCTTCGCCTTCTCCTGGCCGACCGCCCGGGTCGCCGTGATGGGCGGGCCCCAGCTCGCCGGGGTGTTGTCGATCGTCGCCCGGCAGTCGGCGGCCTCGCAGGGCAAGCCGTTCGACGAAGCGGCCGACGAGCAGATGAAGCAAACCATCGAGGCGCAGATCGAGAACGAGTCCACCGCGATCTGGAACACCGCGCGGATCTACGACGACGGGATCATCGACCCCCGCGACACCCGGCACGTCCTGGGCGTTGCACTGTCGGCGACCCACTCGGCCGAGGTGAAGGGCGCACCGGGCTACGGCGTCTTCCGGATGTAGCCCGGGCTCGCGTCGGCCGGCCCCGCGCTGAGCTCGCTCGCTCAGCCCGCAACCGCGCCCGACGCGATCAGCCCGCGGATCGCGTTGTCGTCGAAACCTGCCTCGGCGAGGACCCGGACGGTGTCCTGACCGGGTCGCGGCGGCGCCGACGGCACGCCCGGCCGCGAACGGCTGAACCGTGGGGCCGGGGCCGGCAGCGTCCGGTCGCCGACCGCGATCATTCCCTCGCGCGCGGCCGTGTGCGGGTAGTCGGCCACCTCGCGCGGTGCCAGGACCGGCGTCACGCAGGACTCGGTGCCGTCGAAGACTGAGCACCACTGGGCGCGGGTGCGGCACCGGAAGATGTCGGCGAAGAGCTTCTTCAGCTCCGGCCAGGCCGATCGGTCCTCCTGGTCGGGCAGGGTCGCCGGGTCGAGCTCCAGCAACCGGAGCAGTTCGGCGTAGAACTGCGGCTCGATCGCGCCGACGGCCATGTAGAGCCCGTCGGACGTCTCGTACACGTCGTAGTAGGGGGCAGCGGTGTCGATGTAGTTGCTGGACCGCTCGTCCGACCACAGGCCGACGTGGCGCTGGTCGTGCAGGAAGCTGAGCAGCAGTGCGGTGCCGTCGACCATCGCGGCGTCCACCACCTGCCCGATCCCGGAGGTGTTCCGCTCCTGCAACGCGGCCAGTACCCCGAGCGCGAGCAGCATGCCGCCGCCACCGAAGTCACCGAGCAGGTTGAGCGGCGGCACCGGTGGCTCACCGTCGCGGCCGATGGGCTGGAGCGCGCCGGCGATCGCGATGTAGTTGATGTCGTGCCCGGCGACCTTGGCCAGCGGCCCGTCCTGGCCCCAGCCGGTCATGCGTCCGTAGACGAGAGCGGGATTGCGCGTCTGGCAGGTCTCCGGTCCGATTCCGAGCCGCTCGGCCACCCCGGGCCGGAACCCCTCCAGCACAACGTCGGCGTGCTCGATCAGACGGAGCACGGTCTCCGCTCCCTGAGGGTGTTTCAGATCGACCGCGATCGAGCGGCGCCCCCGGCGAAGCACGTCCATCGGTTCGTCCGTGCCGACCCAGGCCGCCCGGTCGACCGAGATGACGTCGGCGCCGAGATCAGCCAGCACCATCGCGGCGAACGGTGCCGGTCCGAGACCGGCGATCTCCACGACTCGAATCCCTGCGAGTGGTCCCGGCATGAGGTCTCCTGTTAAGGTCGGACAGTCGTCGTGGATGTATATCATTGGACCGAATCGGTCGGGCAGTGTGAGAAGGGCAGCGCATGGACTTCATGCTCAGCGACGAGCAGCGGATGCTGCAGGACGCCGTTCGCGGCTTCGTCCGCAAGGAGTGCCCGCCGGAGGAGATCGCTGCCTGCTCGAAGGCGGGGGAGCACCGCGAGGACGTCTGGCAGAAGTTCGCCGGTGCGGGGTGGCTCGGGATCGGGATCGACCCGGAGTACGGCGGCTCCGGAGGTGATCTGCTCGACACGGTGCTCGTGGTGGAGGCGGCGTCCGCCGCCGGCGACGTGATCGGCCCGCTGTTCCCGACCATGTGCTTCGGCGGTCACCTGCTTGCGTCGGCCGGGTCCGAGGCGCAGAAGAAGGTGCTGCTCCCCGAGCTCGTCGCCGGGCGGCGGCGGTTTGCGCTCTCGCTCACCGAACCCGGTGGTGGGACGGACGTGCTCGGCGCCATGCGGACGACGGCGACCCGGGACGGAGAGGACTGGGTGATCGAGGGCGGCAAGATCTTCACCTCGGCCGCCCGATCGGCCCACCACCTCATCGTGGCCGCTCGTACCAGCGCGCCTCGCGACGGCAAGAAGGCCTACGGAGTCACGCTGTTCCTGGTCGACACCGACGCTGCCGGTGTCGCCATCGACCCGATCGAGGTGCTGTCCGGCGAGGACACCAACATCGTCAGCTACGACGGCGTGCGGGTGGGCGGCGACGCCGTGATCGGTGAGGTCGACCGCGGGTTCTACCAGCTCATCGGGATGCTCAACCATGAGCGCATCGGCACCGCTGCGCTCTGCCTCGGGTGGGCGCAGGCGGCGTTGGACGAGGTGCTCGTCTACGCCGGGCAGCGTGACGCGTTCGGCGGCACGATCGATCGCTTTCAGTCGGTGCAGCACTCGGTCGCCCGCATGCACCTTCTGATCGAGCAGGCGCGGCTGATGGTCTACCGCGCCGCCTGGATGCAGAGCCAGGGCCTCGAGTGCGGGCCGGAGGCGACCGCCGCGAAGGCGGTCGCCGCCGAGAACTGCTTCACCGCGTGCGATCTCGGCATGCAGGTGATGGGCGGCATCGGATACACCCTGGAGTGCGGGGTCAACCGGAACTGGCGGAAGACCCGGCTCTACCGGTTGGCCCCCATCGCCAACGAGATGGCGCTCAACTTCGTCGCCGAGTCGTTGGGCATGCCGCGGAGCTTCTGACCTCGGCAGCGGGCTCAGCCGGCCGCACCGCCCTTGGCGTACATCTCGGCGATCAACGTCTGGTTGAAGTAGAACGGCTCGATCCGATGGAGCTTGCCGTTCCGCGACCAGTAGGACTCCATGACCGGCATCGTCACGCTCTCCCCCGTGGCCCGCAGGGTGAACTTCGTGACTACACGGCTCGCGGCCCGTTCCTCTCCCGCCTGGAAGAGCTCGTAGTCGACGACTTCGACCTCGAAACGCTCGAGCATCATCCCGGCGAAGGTCTGAAACCCCAGGTGTCCGTGGTGGGTGCCCTTCCACGGCACGGCGTCGGAGTAGGTCAGTTCCAGTTCCGGATCAAGAGCTCCGAGAGCCTTCGCGAGATCCCCGGCCGCGAATCCGTCGAGCAACTGCTGGGCCGCCTGAACTGCGCTCATGTGCTTGTCTCCTTCTGGTGCGAGGTGGATGGGCTGACAAAGCTGGCGGGTGAGTCGTTCCGCTTCGGCGGCTCGTGCAGGGCGGTGCGCCGCAGCAGCCAGTCGGCCGAGTCGAGCGCGAGGATGTCCACCTCTTCGTCTGCGCAACGCAGACACGGCGCGACGACGGTGCCGAGGAGCTTCACCGCGTCGGTCCGGTCCGAGCGGGGAACGTCGGCCAGGTCGAACACCACCGTCGTGGCTTCCGCGGCCCCGCGGATCTTGCGGATCCGGTGCAGTTCGGCCGCGTCGGGAACCGGTGTGCCGGCCGGCCACTCCAGAAAGACCAGTGATCCGACCCGGGACGAGGACCGGCCGGTCGCCGGGTCGGCGGCGTCCACCAGCCAGGTGGGGATCTCCGGCTGGACCGGCGACGGGGTGACCGGCAGGAAGCGCTCAGGCCGAGCGGCGTCGTCGAGCGGCCAGGCCGTCCAGGCGCCGAGCACCGAGTCGAGGTCGCGGGTGAGGGACGGATCCGGGTCCGGGCCTTGCCGGACGAGCAGTTCGAGTCGGCCGTGGGACAGCACATCGAGCACCCCGAGGTCCTCGGCGACCCGCAACGGCGGTGCCGAGCCCCGCAGGTCGAGGACGACGGCGATGCGCGGGTACCGGGTTCGCGCCGCGGCCGCCGCGGCCGCCGTCACCACGTAGGTGTCGTCGCCGTTGGGACGCCCGGCGCGGACGTTGCCGACCACGAGCAGGTCGACGTTGTGCGCTTCGGCCAGCACGGCGAGTTCGACGATCTCGGCCGCGTCCGCCCCGGTGGCGCTGATCCCCGTCCGTGGTCCGCTCACCGGGTCACCCGGCCCAGTTGCGGCAGCACCCGGTCGGCGATCAGGTGGAGGCACCGGCGCAGGGCGTCACCGCTGACGCCGTCGAAGCGCACCCGCAGCGCGATGGTGTCGGCTCCGGCGGCGATCAGCCGGCTGAGCCGATCGACCACCTCGTCCGGCGAGCCGAACAGCGCCTGACGGCCCATCTGTTCGGCGAGTTCGTCCCGTCGGGCGCGCTGTGGGACCGGGTCGTCGACCCAGAAGTTCGAGTAGTGCCGCCACATCTCGATCAGTCGTCCACGCGCCCATTCGACCGTCGCCGGGTCGGTGTCGACCCAGCACTCGCGCATCACCCCGAGGCGCCGTGGGGGACCTGGTGTCGCGGCGGGCGCCTGTGCCAGGGCCGCCGTCCACTCCTCGCGCAGTGCCGCCACCCGTCGGCTGGTGACCGTGGGCATCAGCAGCACCGACGCCCCGAACCGGCCCGCCCGAGCGACGCCGCCGGACACCCCGGTGCCGACCCACAGGTCGGTCGGCCCCGTCCGCTCCACCAGATCCGGACCCCGCAGTTGCGCCAGCCGTTCGTCGGTGAGAGCGGCCCGGTCGGACAGCGCGACCCCGGCGGCGGCGAACTCGACCGGGCGGTACCCAATTCCGACCGCCAGCCGGAATCGCCCCGGAGCGAGGGAGTTCAGCGCGGCGCACCCCTCCGCCACGCGCGGTGCCGGATGGAGCGGCAGGACCAGCACCCCGGACGCGATCCGCAGGGTGCTCGTGGCGCTGAGCAGCCCGGCGGCCGCCGGGAAGAGCGACGGGCAGTACCCGTCGTAGGACATGTGGTGCTCGCCCAGCCACAACGTGTCGAAGCCGAGCTCCTCGACCAGCTGAGCCTCCTGGCCGGCTTCGTCGTAGACCCGGGAGCGCGGGATCGGGCGCATGTAGGTGGACTGCATGCTCCAGAAACCCAGCCCGATCTCCAGCGGGGCGCGGTTGCCGGTCGACGTCACGAGGCCGGCTAGCCCCGGGGGGCGAAGTCGTAGGCGGACACGTCCACGCGCCGGTAGGAGTTCCAGAAGTCGAGGACGCTGCCCGCGGCGACGGTGACGATGTGCTTGCGCTCGCCCTTGAACCAGCTGTCCACCTCGGGGTTGTTCCAGACCGACGAGTCGAGCCGTGAGCGTGTCTCCAACGCGTACCGACGGACGGCCTCCGGGCGCACCACGATCTCGCGCGATCCGCTCTCGAGCATGAGACGTAGGCACTCGGAGATGTAGCGCGCGTGGCACTCGGCGAAGAACATGCCGTTGCCCGCGTGCCCCAGATAGGCGTTCGGCCCCGGGGTCAGGAAGAAGTTCGGGCAGTCCGGCAGGGCGAGTCCGAGGTACGCCTGCGGGTCCCGGTCCAACTCGGCGGTCACGTCGACACCGCCGACGCCCGTGACCTGCATGGGGGAGAGGAAGCGGTCCGCGTGGAACCCGGTGGCGAAGACGATCACGTCGACCTCGTCGAAGCCGTCGGTCGTCCGCACGCCGTCCGGTGTCATCTCGATGACGGCCGCTGTGTTCAGCCGTACGTTGTCTCGCAGCAGTGCCTGGTACCAGCCGTTGTCGATCAACATCCGCTTGGTGAACGGCGGGTAGGACGGCATCACCTTCTCGAGCAGATCCGGCCGCGTGCCCACCTCCCGGCGGATGTACTTCTCGAGCTCGTCCCGCAAGCGGTCGTTGGCCGCGCTGATCGAACGGGGATCGTCCCACTCCGGGTCAACGGTGACGAGCGGAGTGGTCCCGTCACCGAAGCGCCACGACTCCGCGAAGCGGTTCCACTCCCGGTACATCGGGATGCGGTCGTAGAGGTCTCGCTCCAGGCCGGTGAGCTTGCGCCCGTACTTCTCATGGGGCATCAGCCACTGCGGGCTGCGCTGGTGGACGACGACTTCACCCGCGATCGGCGCGATCGCGGGGACGATCTGCTGTGCGCTGGCCCCGGTGCCGATGACGGCCACCCGTTTGCCCGTCAGGTCCACACTGTGGTCCCACTCGGCCGAGTGGAAAGCCGGTCCGGCGAAGGACGCCCGGCCCGGGATGTCCGGAAGCTTGGGAACGCTGAGCAGCCCGGGCGCCGCGATGACCACGTTGGCGGTGGAGCTCGACGTCGACCCGTCGCCGTGGGCGGCTTCGACGTGCCAGACCGCCTCGGTCTCGTTCCACCGCAACGAGGTGACCCGGGTGTCGACGTCCAGGCGGTCGGTCAGACCGCTGTCGTCGACGACGCCGCGCAGGTACTGCAGGAGCGCGGGCTGCGGGCTGAAGTGTTCCGGCCAGCCCGGGTCCTGGTCGAAGGAGTAGGAGTACAGCAGGCTCGGGGTGTCGACACGACAGCCTGGATAGGTGTTCTTCCACCACGCGCCCCCGGGGGACGCGTTCGCCTCGGCGATGCGGAAGTTGGTCAGGCCCCGGTTGTCCAGGGTCCGGGCCACCATGATTCCGGAGGCGCCGGCCCCGATCACGAGCACCCGGAAGTCCTCGGGTGCCCGGATCGGGGCGAGTGGAGGAACCGGTCCGATGCCGGTCTGCTCCCGCGCGTAGTCCCGGTACTCGGGTGGGATCGGCGCACCCACGGCGAGGTCCATCGCCGCCTGCAGCAGTTCGTCGTCGGGGGCGGCCGGACTGGCCATCCCGAGCATGAACGGCGGCAGGACCTGGGCGGCCGTCGCCTCGATCGCCGGTCGGTCACGCAGATCCCGGATCGCCTCCGGGTCGCCGGACAGGTGGGTGACAACCGCGGCCAGGGTGCGTCGGTCGGCTGCCTTCAACAGCTCGGCCAGCCCCTCAACCATCAGCTGAGCCTGTGTCACTTCGCCTCCACCTGCCCAGCCCTTCACGCCTCGACTGCCACTTTTCACGCCACGGCGATCGGATCAGGTGATCGCGGGGATGACCTCGCGCCCGAACAGCTCGATCGACTCCATGATGTGCTCGTGCTGAACGCCGGGCAGCGTCATCTGGCACAGCATCTGGTCGACCCCGGCGTCGAAGTAGCGCTCGGCCTTCTTCTTGCACTCGTCGGGCGTGCCGACGATGACCATGTCGTTGTCGTTGACGAAGTCGAACGTCAACTGCTCGAAGTCGAAGCCCATCATCTCTTGGAGGTAGTTGTAGGTGCCTTCGCGCGGGTCCATCCACTTGGCGGCACCGACGAAGGCTCCGAACGCCCACTCGAGATAGTTCATGACCGCCTGGCCTGCCCGCTCGCGGGCCACCTGACCGTCCTCGTGGCAGTGCACCATCGTCATCGCCGCGACCTGATTGTTGACGACGTGGCCCACCGGCTCGGCCTGGGCGATGCCTTCGCGGTACAGGCCGATGCGCCGGGCGAGTTCCTCCACGGGCAGCAGGAGCGTGAACGAGAGAAGCCCCAAACCCTTACGGCCCATCAGTTCGTGACCGGGTGCGCCGGTGGTGGCGGCCCACAGTGGCGGATGCGGCTGCTGGAGCGGCTTGGGCACCACCGAGCGAGGCGGGATGACGATCGGACCGTCGGGGCGCTCGAGCACCTCCTTGGTCCACGCGTCCACGATGATCTCCAGCCCCGACTCCCACTGCTCGCGGGTGGTGGCGGGATCGATCCCGAAGCCCTCAAGTTCCAGGCGGCTGAGGCTGCGGCCGGTTCCGAACTCCAGGCGCCCGTTGGACAGCAGGTCCAGGACGGCCGCCGATTCGGCTGCGCGCACCGGGTGGTTGTAGGCGTGCGGCAGCAACCGCACGCCGTGCCCGAGGCGGATCCGGTCGGTCTTCGCCGCGATGTGCGCGAGCATCACGTCCGGCGCCGAGCTCTGCGAGGCTTCCTCGTAGAAGTGGTGCTCGACGAACCAGGCGCTGCTGAACCCACACTTCTCGGCCAGCACGATCTGGTCGACGACGTTGTGGAAGGCGCGGTGGGTGGTCTCCGGTGTGAAGACCGCCTCGACCTCGTACGCCTTCCCCTCGGAGTCGAAGGCCGTGTGCTTCTCGCCCGGGCGGGGGTCCCGGTCGACCTGCATCTCGAACAACATCCCGCACTGTCGGGCCACCGACGTGCCTCCTGTCTTTCCGTTCCGATGAAGATGCAACGCCGGTCCAGCGCTGCACCGGGTGCGATGTGTGACCGAGGCTCGTCAGGCGGTGTGCTTGACGATGAAGCTGCCGGTGCGATCGATCGAGGCCTGGCCCTCGGCGAGGAAAGAGGCGAAGTACTGGTAGACGTGCGGCAGTCCGTCGGCGACCTCGAGGGTCACCTCGACGCCGGCCGCCTCGGCCCTGGCGGCGAATCGGACCGAGTCGTCCAGCAGGACCTCCTCGCTGCCCACCTCGAGCAACGTGGGAGGGAGTTCGGCGAGGTCCGCGAACAGCGCCGAGACGGCCGGGTCGGCGGCGTCGTGGCCCTGCAGGTACGCGGCAGCCGACATCAGGAGCGAGGGGCCGCTGGCGATGGGATCGACAGCCGCTTTCGTCTCCACCGTGGCGCCCGAGACCGTCCAGTCCAACCAGGGTGACCAGCCCACGAGCGCTGCCGGGGCGCCCGGTCCCTCGGCGCCGAGACGGAGCGCGCAGAGCGCCGCGAGCGCACCGCCGGCAGAGTCCCCGAGCACCGCGAGCCGGCTCGGGTCCACGCCCCGTGAGGCCAGCAGCCAGCGGGTGGCCGCGAGCGCATCGTCGATGGCGGCGGGGTAGGCGTGTTCGGGGGCGAGTCGGTAGTCGGGCACGAGCACCGCCGCGTCGGCGGCCCGGGCGAGCAGAGCGGCGGTGCCGCGCACTCCCTCCGGATTGCCGCACATGAGGCCACCGCCGTGGAAGTACACGACGTAGCGCTCCGGGTCGGGGCCACCGATCTGCACGAGCAGAGAACGCACGCCCCCCGCGTCGACCTCGGTGATCGACGCGCCCGGGTCGATCGGGAAGTCGCGGAACATCCGGTCGTAACCGGCCCGGAACTCCTCGATGGTGACGTCCGGACGGTCCGGCAACATGCTCCGCCACATGGCGAAGACCTGGGAGCGGAGCTCCTCCGAGCTGACGGTGGTTGACATCGCGGCGAACTCCTTCGGCAGGGCGCCCTGGTGGGCCGAGATTAGTTGGTTCTTAGTCAGGCAGTCAACTGTTGGACTTTAAGACCCCGTGCTCAGGTGGCCTCGCCCCCGTCGACGACCAGGACGGATCCGGTCATGAAGTCCGAGTCCGGCGACGCGAGGAGAACTGCGAGCGGGCCGATCTCGCGCGGCTCGGCCATCCGCCGGGCCGGGATCCGGCTGACGATCCGCGCGGTGCGGGCCTCGTCCTCGCGCAGGTCGGTGTTGAGATCGGTCGCGACGTAGCCCGGCGCGATGGCGTTGACCTGGACGTTGTGCCGGGCCCACTCCAGAGCCAGCACCTTGGTGAAGTGCAGGATCCCGGCCTTGGACGCGCAGTACGCGCTGAACCCGGATGCGGCCATCAACCCGAAGTGGCTCGCGACGTTGATGACCTTGCCGTGCTCCTGCGCAACCAGGTGACGTCCGGCCGCCCGGCAGACCAGGAACGTGCCGCGCAGATTGGTGTCCATCACGCGGTCCCACTCCGCGACGCTGGTGTCCAACAGTCGGGACGCGGTGATCACG
This sequence comes from Sporichthya brevicatena, assembly GCF_039525035.1. Classification (NCBI taxonomy): domain Bacteria; kingdom Bacillati; phylum Actinomycetota; class Actinomycetes; order Sporichthyales; family Sporichthyaceae; genus Sporichthya; species Sporichthya brevicatena. The sequence continues at coordinate 9,241 of NZ_BAAAHE010000023.1, read as the reverse complement.
CCGGAGTTGTTGACCAGGACGTCGATTCCGCCGAGTTCAGCCACCACCTGATCGGTGGCGTGCTCGACGCTGTCCGGGTCGGTGACGTCCATGGTGGCCACGACGGCAGTGCGGCCCAGGGCGCGGACCTCCTTGGCCGCAACCTCCAGATCGGGCAGGCTCCGGGACACCAGACCGAGGTCGGCACCCTCAGCGGCCAGCGCGAGGGCGATCGCTCGCCCGATCCCGCGGCCGCCCCCGGTGACCAGGATCCGGCGCCCAACCAGTCGGCCGGCGGGTTCAGGATTCGACATCGCTGCGCTGCTCACGTCAGTACTCCCTCGGCGCGGAGAAGTTCGTCGAGCGCGAGCGCCACCGCGCCCTCGACGGAAAGCGGGTTGACCAGCCCGATGCGCACCGCACTCTCCAGCGGTAGCCCTGCGGCAACCAGTGAGGCGGCGGCGACCAGGAGCCGGGTGGACGGCGGTTCGATCCCGGCGTGCTCGGACCGCCGCAGGGCGACGGCGCTGCGGACCAGCGCGGTGGCGACGTCCTCGGGAACGCCGGACTCGTGCTGAACGACGAGCGCTTCCTGCTCGGGGGGCAGGTAGGTGACGGACAGCGTCACGAACCGCTGCCGGAATGACGGCTTCAGTTCCTTGAGGAGACTGCGCGACTCCGGGTTGTAGGAGGCGAGCAAAGCGAATCCGGGTGCCGCGGGCACCGATTCGCCGGTCCGGTCGAGGAAGAGTTCGCGTCGGTCGTCGAGGAGGGAGTGCAGCACGGCGAGGGTGTCCCGGCGGGCCTCCGCGACCTCGTCGAGATAGCAGACCGACCCCTCCCGGACCGCGGTCGTGAGCGGCCCGTCCACCCAGCGGACGTCTCCGCCCACGACGAGGTACCGCCCGAGCAGATCGCTCGCGGTGAGGTCGTCGTGGCAGGAGACGGTGACCAGGGGGCGGTCGAGTTCGGCGGCAATGGATCGAACCAGCCGGGTCTTGCCGCAACCGGTCGGGCCGGTCAGCATCACGGCGAGCCCACGTTCGCACGCGATGCGGATCGCCTTCTGCTCCGACCCGGCCGCCAGGTAATAGGGCGACTCGCTCGTTGCTTCTGTCGTCACGTCCTCGTCAGCTCCTCATGCACCCGGCTCAGTACGGCCGGGAGGTCGTCAGCTCGGTTCACGCAGTGGAACCGGCCTGGTCCGAAACAGCGCTCCAGCCGTTCCGGGTGCACCCGGCCGAGCGCGATCTGATGAAGGACGACGCCGGCGCCGAGCGCCTCGTCGGTCGCGCGCCGCACGTCCAGCTCGGCGTACTTCCCTTCGTATCCCTCGTCGGAGGGAGCGGCGTCACCGATCGAGAGCAGCACGCGGCGCTCAGCCGGAACTGCCCGCAGGCGGCTGGTGACATGGCGCAGAGCCGCGCCCAGCCGTGTGTACCCGGAGGGCCGGATCGTCGCTCCCGCCGGTTGCATCCAGGGTGGGTGGGAGAAGTCCCGCAACCGCATGACCTCGACGCGATGACGGGTCTCGCCCGCGAAGGCGAAGACAGCGAACCGTTCGCCGGTTGACCCCATGGCGATCGACAGGGCCTCGGCACATGCGAGCTGCAGACGGTACCCCGCTCCGCCGCGGGCCTGCAGTGAGGATGTGGCGTCGAGCAGGATCGCGGTCGCGACATCGCGCTGACGGGGCATCAGGGCGCGGTAGATCCGGTCGTCGGTGTGCTCGCCGGCGAGCGCCCGCGCGTAGGTGTCCACGTAGGCAGTCACGTCGATCTGGTCGCCGTCCTCCAGCCGGTCGCGTCGTTCCACCTGATGGGGTGCGGCGAACCAGCGGCGCAACTTCGGATCGATGCGTGTTGCACCCGTCGTTCGTGGAGACATCCGGCGTTCGAGCACCGTCACGAAGTCCTCTCGATAGCGCTGGGTCCGGTAGTCCCACTCGGGGTAGGGAATGCCGATCCGGCGGTCGTGGTCGCTGGTCTCGGCTTCGTCGTCAGGCACCTCGTCGACAGGCACGAGGCGCGGTGCCTCACCGTCCGGACCGCCGACGGCGATCGCCAGCGGAAACTTCTCCTTGGTCTGTTTGATCGACCACGACACACGGCTGCGCCGGCGGCCGTCCCCGACCACGCGGGTGCGGTGCGCGCTCAACGGACGCTCGCCAGGAAGCACTCCGAACAGAGTCGGGACGTCCAGGACGGCGTCGCTCGCCGCGAGCTCCGCGGCCCGCGAAGCCAGCTCGGCCGCGTCCGTGCAGGCCCAAGATTCCTGGCCCGGCACGAGTTGCTCGAAGACGGCACGCAGGGTCGGCCATTCGCCGATGACCCACCCCATCGCGGCCCGGCCCTCGACGATCCGCAGCGCCCGGCGATCCCGCGGCGCGAGCGCAGCCAGATCGAACCCGGTGGTCATCTCCTTGGTCGGGGAGCACTGGAGTGCGAGCCCGACGGTGGTCCAGCGCAAGGGATCCGTCGAGGCGGGGACGTAGACCGTCGTGAGGTCGGTGGCGAAGTTGGCGCGCTCACCGGAGACGATCTGAGTGCCGTGGCGGCGCCCGGCCGACATTGCCGGCGCGAGCACCGCCACGACATCCGCGAGCTCGGAGAGGCTGACCGCGCGGGTCATTCCTCGCTCCACAGCTCCTTGTTCACGGTGTACAGGTACGGCACCATCACGACCGGCCCGAGGATGTAGAAGCTGTTGAACAGCCACCATCCGAGGAACCCGAACTCCGGGCTCCCGCCGGCCTCGCCGAAGCGCTCCTCGAAGTGCATCAGGCCGTTGGTGGTCCAGCCGACCCAGAACAGCACGAGCATCCAGGTGGTGGTGATCATCCAGCGGAAGCCCCAGCGCTTCATCTGGAGGAACGCCCACGCCGCGCACAGGCGCATCGGCCACAGGACGAACATGGCCATGAAGATGTAGGACTGCTCGCCGGGGCCCGAGACTCCGTTGATGAGGTAGTTCGAGCCGTAGTCGGAGTAGTAGAACCCGTCGAACCCGAAGCCGTAGCCGTCGCGGAGGATCGTCCAGCCGACGCCGGTCCGACCGGCGAAGGTGCAGAACGACCACCCGACGAAGTTCGCCGCGGCGTCGATGATCGCGAATGCTCCGATCACGGAGACGTGCCAGGGCCGAACGGCCTTGCGTCCCAGCTTCTCGATCTTGCGGAGCTGGTAGATCCCGTAGATGAGAACCGGGATGCCGATCGGGCCGACCAGGATCGACCCGGTGATGATCACGCCGGCGAAGAACCATCGTTCGGCCTTGCTGATGGCGGCGTCGTCGGCGTCGAGCTCAGGAGTCGGACTGGCTGCGTCCGGTGAGTTCAGCGTTGTGGTCACGTTTCCGTCCTCACTTCGTCCCGGGCGTCCAGCCGTTTTCGATCAGGGCGTAGGGCACCAGGAACAGGCCCTCGAGGATCACTCCGCAGAACAGCACTGCGCCCAGGCCGACCCCCAACTTCACGAGCGGGTCGAGGTCGCGCCAGCGGTGCTGGTCCTGGACACCCAGGTCCGGGGAGGCGTTGCTCTCGGTCTCATACATCTCGTGCACCTGTCCCGTCAGCGATCGCCGAGGCGGCTCATGACGAACCACCAGAACGCGAAGATGAGCACGTCGGCCCCGATCATCAGCGCGTACCACGCGCCGTCCTGCCAGGGCAGGTAGTCGTTGTTCACCGATCTGACCTCCGATCAGAAGAACCCGTAGCCGAGGTCGTGACTGCGCGCGACCTGCAGGGCGATGACCGTGAGCATGAAAGCGAGATAGGCGCCGATGAAGGCGTAGACCCCGCGGCGCCGCTCGCGGTTTTCAAACGAACGCGACATTCGGCCTCCAGTCCTGACGTGTGGCGAATGTTGGACCGGAGGCTACACATGAGTTTGGACACCTGTACAGACTTGAGTTCGAATCGGTCGGTGTCTGGGTGCGCTCACGCGGGTGAGCAGGCGGGGATCGCTTAGGCTGAGCTCATCGAGCGGCAAATGTCATACATCAGACTGAACATTCGTTTGAACTGGTGTACAGACGTCGGGCACAATCGCCTTATGGCGAAGCCGGTTCCGAAGCAGATGGCCGAGAAGCTCCTGGCCGTGACCGAACAGGTGGTCCAGCCCGGGGGGCCGGTGCGGATCAACGACGTCGTCGACGCGACCGGGATCTCCCGGTCGACGCTCTACTACTACTTCGAGAGCGCGGAGGAGCTGACCCGCTTCCTCCTGGTCGACAAACTCGCGGCCATCGGTGAGACGGTGCAGAAGGAGGTCTCGGCAGCGACCGGCCCGACTGAGCGCCTGGTTGCCGTCCTGGACGCCACCCTGCGGGTGACAACCGAACAGCCGGCTCTGGCCTCGGCGTTGCTGCGGGCCAATCTCGCGGGCGAGAACTTCGGCCAGCAGCTCCGCGAGACCAAGGAAGTGGTCTTCGGTGCGTTGCGCGAGATCGTGCAGGACGGCGTCCGGGAAGGCACCTTCATCCCGGTCGACGTGGAGGACGTCATGGCGCTGATCATGGGCGGCGTCGCGATGGCCAGTCTGGATGAGCTGAATCGCGGCGGGCCGGACCCGGCGGCTCTCCGCCACACCGTGCGATCGGTCATCGCGCGCGGCCTCCTCGCGGACCCGACGTCGTTCGCCCTGTGACTCTCCCCGAACCCTTCGGAGATCCCCTGTGACCGAGAAGATCGTCATCGCCAACTGTGGCGGGTTCTGGGGGGACGACCCCACGGCGGCCCGGCGGCAGGTCGAGGGTGGGCCGATCGACTACCTGGTCATGGACTACCTGGCCGAGGTGACGATGGCGATTCTGCAGAAGCAGAAGGCCAAGCGCCCGGAGCTGGGGTACGCGGGGGATTTCCTGACCCAGTTGCGGGACGTGCTGGTGTCCTGCATGGACAAGGGCGTCACGATCATCGCGAACGCCGGTGGGGTGAACCCGCACGCGTGCGCGGCGGCGGTCGAGAAGCTCGCGGAGGAGCTCGGGGTGCGGGACAAGGTCAAGCTGGGTGTGGTGTCCGGGGACGACCTGTACTCGGACCTGGACGAGCTGCTGGCCGCGGGTCAGGCGCTGACGAACATGGAGACCGGCCGGCCGCTCTCGGACATCCGCGGGCAGGTGCAGTCGGCGAATGTCTACATCGGGGCGCCGGCGATCGTGCGGGCCCTGGAGCTGGGTGCGAACGTGATCGTCGCCGGCCGGGTCACCGACACCTCGGTGGCGATGGCGCCGATGATCCACCGCTTCGGCTGGGCCGGCGACGACTGGGACAAGCTGGCTGCGGGTGTGGTGGCCGGGCACATCATCGAGTGCGGCTGCCAGTGCACGGGCGGGAACTTCACCGACTGGCACCTGGTCCCTGACCACCGCAACATGGGCTATCCGCTGGTCGAGGTCTACCCGAACGGTGAGTTCGTGGTGACCAAGCACCCCGGTACCGGCGGTCTGGTCTCGGTGCACACGGTTTCCGAGCAGCTGCTGTACGAGATGGGCGGCCCGGCCTACCTGTCCCCGGACTGCATCGCCCGCTTCGACTCGATCGAGCTGACCCAGCAGGGCCCGGACCGGGTCCGCGTCTCCGGCATCGTCGGCGCCCCGCCGCCGGAGCTGCTCAAGGTCGCCGTGTCCTACTCCGACGGATACCGCTCGGTCGGCCGACTGCTCCTCTCGGGCCCGGACACCCTGCGCAAGGCCAACAAGGTCGCCGAGATCTTCTGGCACGCCGCGGGCGGTCAGGACCTCTACGAGGAGGCCTCGACCCAGTTCATCGGCTGGGACGCCTCCCACCCCTCGCTGACCGCGACCGAGCCCAGTGAGGTCCTGATCCAGTTCGGCGTCCGCGACCGCGACAAGGCCAAGATCGAGGCGCACTTCGCCCCGATGGTCGTCGGCATCATGCTCCAGGCCCTGCCCGGCATGACCGTCCCCGCCGACCAGGGCCGCCCGCGCGTGGCCGAGGTCGTCGCCCACTGGCCCGCGCTGATCTCCCGGGACGCGGTCAAGGCCACCGTGACGGTGGACGGCAACACCGAGCCGGTGTCCTCGGCCGCCGCGGCCTACACCGACGTCCGCGTCCCACCGGCGCCGCTGAACAAGCCCACCCCGGCCGACGACGCCCGCCCGCTGGAGGAGCTGGCCGCAGAGGGGGAGACCGTGACCGTCCCGCTGATGCAGCTGTGCATCGGGCGCTCTGGGGACAAGGGCGACACGGGCAACGTCGGCATCCGCGCCCGCAGCCCCGAGATCTATCACTGGATTCAGGCCAACATCACCAGCGAGGTCGTCAAGCAGCAGTTCAAGGACATCTGCTACGGCGAGGTCGAGCGTTTCGAACTGCCCAACCTGCTCGCCCTGAACTTCCTGCTCCACGAGAGCCTCGGCGGCGGCGGCGCGAACTCCCTGCGCTTCGACGCCCAGGGCAAGACCTTCTCCCAGTACCTGCTCTCCATGGAGGTCACCGTCCCCGCGGCCCTGGCCGCGAACACAGGCTGAGGGGGAGTTCGATGGCGATCAGCATGACGGCCCTGGCCGCCGACCTGGGTGCGGAGACGGACGAGGTCGAGCGCATGCTCGAGTCGATGAGTGAGCAGGACTGGAACCTGCCGACGCCAGCTGAGGGCTGGCTGATCCGGGATCAGATCTCACACCTGGCCTACTTCGACGACATGACGGTGCTGTCGCTCACCGATCCCGAGCGCTTCATCGAGGAGGCCCGGACCGCGGCGAGCCCCGACCTGGCCGACCGGATGGTTCGTCGGCAACGAGAGATCGCGGTCGACGACCTGCACGCGTGGTTCCGCCGTGCTCGCAACGAACTGCTCGATCGCGCTGCCGCGGGGAACCCGGCCGATCGGGTTCCCTGGTACGGGCCTCCGATGAGTCTCGCCTCCTCGATAACCGCGCGGATCATGGAGACGTGGGCGCACGGCCAGGACATCGCGGACGCCCTCGGCGTCTCCCGCGATCCGTCCGGTCGGCTGCGGCACGTGGCCCACATCGGGATCGGGGCCCGGGCGTACAGCTTCCAGGTCCGCGGTATGGACGTCCCGAGCGATCCGATCCGTGTGGAACTCGAAGCGCCGGACGGCTCCGGGTGGACCTGGGGCCCCGCGGACGCGGCCGACCAGGTCGTCGGCGATGCCTTGGAGTTTTGCCTGGTCGTCACGCAGCGGCGGCATCTCGCCGACACCGGTCTGACGATCGTCGGCGAAACCGCGGCCACCTGGATGACGATCGCCCAAGCCTTCGCAGGCCCCGCCGGCCCGGGACGTCCGGACCCGTCCGCCCGGGACACCGCCCCTGGCTCCGCGGGTCTCGATACGTCGGCGCCGTAGGCACACCGTGATCTGCCCGTTCACTCGCGTGACCGGTGCGGTTTCTCGTCCCTGGTAGGACGAGTCACTGCGCCGGAACCGGACATCCTCCCGCCGCGCGGTAGCGAAGGCCGTCGACGAGGAGCGCGACCATGCGCTGGCTGTAGGCGACTCCCAGGTCGTCCACGGGCATGCAGAGGTTGGCGACGGCGTGCAGCAGGTCCTTGGCGCTGACGTCGGCGCCGATCGCGCCGTCGGCGGCCGCGGCGTCGAGCAGAGCAGCGAGGGCGGGGCCGAGTCGCTGCATGAAGTAGTCGGGCAGGGCGTCGAACGCCGGATCTCCCGAGTGGAGCGCCGGCGCGAGTCCGCGCTTGGTGCCGAGGAACTGGGTGTAGCGGTGCAGCCACTTCGTGAGCGCCACGACCGGTTCATGCTTCGCGCTCAGCTTCGGCGCCGCGTCGGCGCAGGCGTCGATCTCGCTCTGGACCACGGCCTTGACCAGGTCGGAGCGCTGCGGGAAGTGCCGGTACAGCGTTCCGACGCCGACGCCCGCGAGGTCGGCGATCTCCTTCGCGGGCGCGTCCACGCCCGAGGTTGCGAAGACGGCCTTCGCGGCGTCGAGCAGAGCGTCGACGTTGCGCTGCGCGTCCGCGCGCAGTCGCCGCGGTGCGGTGTCCTTGGGCACGACGCTCCCTCCCTTGCTAACCGGAAAGGCGTTCCGTATAGTTACCGGAACGGCTTTCCGTTTCGGTCCAGGGTACGGCACGTACGACCGGAGATCCATCTCGACCACGGCGCAGGGAGACACATGCAGTACCGCAACCTCGGACGCACCGGTATCAAGGTCAGCCCCTACGCGCTCGGCGCGATGATGTTCGGGGCGTCGATCGGCAACACCGACCACGACGACTCGATCCGGATCATCCACAAGGCGCTGGACGCCGGCATCAACTTCATCGACACAGCTGACGCGTACTCAGGCGGCGAGTCCGAACGCATCGTGGGGAAGGCGCTGCAAGGTCGGCGCGACGACGTCGTCCTTGCGACCAAGGTGCATCTCCCGATGGGGGACGACCCCAACCGGCGAGGCAACTCGAGGCGCTGGATTCTGACCGCGGTGGAGGACTCGCTGCGTCGTCTGCAGACCGACTACATCGACCTGTACCAGATTCACCGTCCGGACCCCGACACCGACATCGAGGTGACGCTGTCCGCGCTCTCCGACCTGGTGCGCAGCGGAAAGGTCCGCGCGATCGGGTCCTCCGCGATGCCCGCCTCCGACATCGTCGAGGCGCAGTGGGTGGCCGAGCGGCGCGGTCTCGAACGCTTCCGCACCGAACAGCCGACCTACTCGATCCTCAACCGCGGCATCGAGAACGAAGTGCTTCCCGTCGCGCAGCGGTACGGGATGGGCGCGCTGGTCTGGAGCCCCCTCGCCAAGGGCATGCTCACCGGGCGCATCCGCAAGGGGCGGCCGACCGACCTCCACCGCGTCGCCATGTTCACGAGCCTCAGCGACAAGCGCCGGCTCGACGCCGTCGAGCAGATCGCGGCGCTCGCCGACGAGGTCGGCCTGCCGATGACGCACCTGGCCGTGGCGTTCGCGATCGCACACCCCGGCGTCACCAGCGCGATCATCGGGCCCCGCACCATGGAGCATCTCGACGACCTGCTCGCGGGCGCCGAGGTCCGGCTGACCGACGAGATCCTCGACCGGATCGACCAGATCGTCCCCCCGGGCACCGACGTCGGCGCCCCCGACCGCTCCGCCTACCTCCCCCCGGCCCTTCAGCAGTCGACGCTCCGCCGTCGCCCCGGCCACGAGCGGGCGGCGGCCTGATTGCATGGCTGCCCTCCGGGGGGCCAGCTGCCGCCGCGCCGCAGCGGTCGCTTGGCCGTCTGACGGCAGCCCCAGCTCCGCCCGGCTCGCAGCGCGGGCCGGGGGG